>DAOQNB010000460.1:0-5528 GCA_035335845.1 Acidobacteriota bacterium
CCGGAACCCGGAACCCGGAACCCGGAACCCGGAACCCGGAACCCGGAATTGGTTTCTTCATTCTTCATTCTTCATTCTTCAGGGCTTTCGCCCGGTATTTCCCTTTTTCCTCAATAATATAGGCCATTGGCGTATCTTGATCATGCTCAAACACGTTGAGCCAGCCTTCGCGAGCCGCCTGTGGGATAAGCCGTTTTTTGTGCTCCAGGAGTTCCACCGGGTACAGGTCATAGCCCATCACCCAGGCAAAAGGAATATGGGCTGTGGTTGGAATGGTGTCGGCCCAGTAAAAGGCGATGTTCCCGGCAGATTCGATCCGCACACATTGAGTGAAGTCATTATGGCCACGGATAGGAACCACGGTAATGCCTGGAGAGATTTCCTGCTCACCATCTGAAAATTCCAACTGTCCGGTTGCCACCAGGGGTTCCCAATTTTCCGGCATATAGCTGGCCCGGTCGCGTTCGTGCGGGGAACAGGCGTGCAGGTATTCTTGCCGCTGCACCACATAGCGCGCCTTTGGAAATGTCGGTTTGAGTGTTCCATCTGCGTCCACAAAGGTGTTCCCGCCAGCGTGGTCAAAATGGAGATGGGTGTCAATCACCAGGGTGATGTCATCAACCGAAAGGCCGAGGGCCGCCAGTGATTTCGGCACCGTGGTTTCATGCTGGATCCCGTACATTTCCAGATGTTTCGGCGACCATTTTTCACCAATTCCAGTGTCAATCAGAATTGTTTCGTGGGGAGTTCGCACCAGTAAGGTATTTGTCCCCAACCGAATACGGTGCCGGTCATCCGGGGGCATTACCCGCTCCCAAACAACACGAGGTACGACACCAAACATCGCACCACCATCCAGGTAAAAGGTTCCATCTGACACAATATCAAGTTGAAAGTCACCAAGTTGAACAGTCATATCACACCAGTTTTTCGTCAGTTGTCAGTTGTCAGTAGTTCGCTAAGCTTATTCGATTGAATCACTTAATTGGTTTCTAATAGGGTATTTAATTGCAAATTGGTGTTCCTTAACATTTATTGAATGAAAGGAAAGAATTTTTTATTGGTATCATTATTCCACCTGGTAGTCAAACTATTGTAGAATATAGGTTTATTTACTACTGACGACTGACGACTGACTTATCTCATCGAAAGGAAAAGCAATGGATACATTGATCAAACTGGCTGAGGTGATCCGTGAAATGTTGAACTTTCCGCTCATTCAGTTTGGAAAAACCCCGGTGACACTCTGGACGCTGCTCTATTTGGGAATGTTGATCCTGGCACTGGTCACCTTTTCAAACTGGCTGAAACGCTGGATTGTCAAACGCGCTCTGGCTCGACCATCAATCCACATTGGCGTCCGTGAGGCTTTTGGGTCAATTATCCGCTATTTCACTCTGGTGATTGGCCTGATGATGATTATGCAAACCGCTGGAATTGACCTGACGTCAATTCTGACACTTGCCGGTGCGCTGGGAATCGGTATCGGTCTGGGCTTGCAAAACATCACCAATAACTTTGTCAGCGGCTTGATCATTTTGTTTGAGCGACCTATCAAAGTCGGAGACCGCATTGAAGTCGGCAATATCACCGGCGACGTGGTGGCAATTTCGCCACGGGCGACAACCGTGATTACCAACGACAACATTGCCATGATTATTCCCAATTCGGAATTTATCTCCTCGCGGGTGATCAACTGGAGCTATCGTGACCAGCGGGTTCGGTTCAATTTTAAGCTCCCGGTGTCGTATACCGTCAAACCCGAGGCGGTCCGGAAAGTACTGCTCGAAGTCGCCGCCGAACATCCCGGCGTGCTCAAAGACCGCCGATCTGATGTGCTCATTCATGAATTTGGCGACAGTGGAATCATCTATATCCTGCGGGTCTGGTCGAGTGAATACATCGGCAACCCAGGGGTGCTACGCAGTGAATTGTTTTATTCCGTAGTGCGAAAATTTGAAGAGCAAGGCATCGTTATCCCCTTCCCCCAACGCGACATCCATATCCGAAGCGGTGCAGTCGAGCTGAAAGCCAGGGAAGAATTGAGAATGAAGAATGAAGAATGAAGAATGAAGAATGAAGAAACGGCCTGGTACCTGGTTCTTGGTTCTTGGTTTTTGGTTTTTGGTGCTTGGTTCTTGGTTTTTGGTTCTTGGTTTTTGGTTCTTGGTGCTTGGTTCTTGGTTTTTGGTTCTTGGTTTTTGGTTCTTGGTTTTTGGTTCTTGGAAAGTATTGGTTCCAAAGCACCAAGCACCAAGCACCAAGCACCAAGCACCAAAGCTTCATTCTTCATCTTTATTTGAGCGGCCAGAAATAGGGCACCAGCCACATCACCACCACAAACATAATCACCGTTAACCCAAATCCAATCTTGATGAAATCAAAAAATCGGTATCGCCCAGGGGTGTAAATCAACACACAGGCTGGTTCAAGCGGGGTCAGAAACGAACACGAAGCAGCGTAAGTAATAGTAATGGCAAAGGTTCGAGGATCTAGCCCAAGGGTTTGGGCAGTTTTGATCGCCACCGGCAATACCACCAGGGCCGCGGCTTGATTCGACATCGGTTGCGTGAGAATCACGGTCAGCAGAAAAAAACCAGCCAGGACGGCGTTTCCACCCAATCCTCCGACGTGATGCACAATCCAATCCGCCAGGTACTTGTCAGTGCCCGTCTTTTCCATGGCAGCTCCAAAACTCATCATTCCTGCAATTAAGACCAGCAACCGCCATTCGATCATTTCATACATTTCTTGCGTCAACACCGCCCGCGTAGCAACCAGAATCAGCACACTGACCAAAACGGCCACCGAAAGTGGAACAATTTGGGTAATCGAACAGATCAGGAACACAGCCAGTGCCGCAATCGCAAACCGACGCTTTCCATGGCGGATAGACTGGTCGGTCACATCACTTAACAACAGATTTCCTTCAGCGACGAACCGGTTGACATTGGCACGGGTACCTTGAACCAGCAGCACATCCCCAAATCGCAAAACCAGCCGACTGATTTTCGATAAAACCATCGTGCTGTGTCGGTTAATGGCCAGTACGGTCAATCCAAACCGGTCACGAAATTGCGATGCTTTAAACGTGCTCCCAACGACATCTGAACTCCCGAGCAACATCAATTCAAATAACTCGATTTTCCCAGATTCGAGATCTTTGTCACTCAGTTTGAAATCGGCTCTGATTTCAATGCCAACTTCATTTTTAATCCGCAAAATATCTTCTACCCTCCCCTGAACCAGCAGCAAATCGCCACTGGCAATCCTGAAATCGGCTTCAGGAGAAATCTCTTTGGTGTGATCGCGCACAATTCCAACCACATTGAGATCCAGGCGTTCCCGCAGGTTTGAATCTGCCAGGGTTTTTCCAACCAGTTTTGAATTGGGCAGCACAATCACTTCGGAAAGATATTCGCGAATGTGATACTCATCAGCCAGTGACGCCTGGGATTTATGCTCTGGCAGCAATTTCGCACCAAGAAAAATCATGTATGCCAGGCCGGCACCCACCAGTCCAATACCAACCGGTGTCAGTTCAAACATCGAAAATGGCACCAGGCCATACCGGGGGAGCAATCCACTTACGGCCAGATTCGTTGAGGTTCCAATCAAGGTGCAGGTACCGCCAAGAATTGCTCCGAAAGCGAGTGGCATCAATAATTTAGAAGGTTGTATCTGAGCACGATCTGCCACACCAAGCACCACTGGCAAGAGCATGGCCGTGGTGGTTGTATTTTTGAGCACCGCCGCTGAGGCACCCGCCAACACCATCACCCACAGGGTTAATCGGGTCACATCATTGCCAGCCATCTGGTGCAGGTACCGGCCCACGGTGTCAACAACACCGGTTTTGACCAGCCCTCCCGTAATGATAAACAACCCGGCAATTGTAATCACAATTGTGTTGCCAAACCCGGCAAAGGCATCATCTACGGTGAGCGTTTTGGTCACGATCAACACCACCACAATCACAATGGCGACAATATCAATCGGAATCCGCTCAGTTGAAAATAAAACAACCGCCAGGACTAACAAGACCAGTACTATGGCAATCGCTGGAGTCATGGCGGGGGCTCCTTTGTTTGGAAATCAGGTTAAAGGATAGGGATTCAAGACCTGATGAAATCAAATCTTTTCAATCAGTCAGTCTTTCGCAAATGCGATTGAAAAATGACCGCTGCAGGAAGCTGATACCTGCAGCGGCTCTTCAGAAAAGGAAACTGTCTTTTCACAACGCTTATTTAATGAGAGATTATTCCAGTAAATTACAGAATGGCAAAGTGGCCAGGTTCTTCAGCATTGATTTCTAGCTTTGGGCTGTCAACTCCTCAAATTTTGTGGTTGTGGCTATTTCGCGATTTCACTCGATTCAACTGAACCAGTACAGTTGGACCAGCAGGGCAGCCGAAGTGGTGCAACACAGATTGACGCCTTCGTTATCGAGAAAGCCTTGATGTTCAAGCGTCGCGCCAAGAAAACTATCAATCAGATTGCCGGCCATTCCAGCCCCGGCGACACATCCCAGGGCCAGAAGTGATGGCAGTAAGCCCATTGTCCAGGCCAGAGTAGCCATTCCGACCGAACATACAATCCCCGTCAATGTCCCAACCAGCGTAATGGCGCCATTTTCACCGGTCACGGCAGGTTTCCAGGTAGTAATCAATCGTGGATGGCGACCATAAACCCGCCCGATTTCACCAGAAACCGTGTCAGAAGCAGCAGCGGCAAAGCTCGCCGCAATCCCCAACGCATACCCAGGATGAGTGGTCGTCAAACATCCGACCAGCGCCAGAATGCCGCCAACCCCGGCATTTGCGGCGGCGTTGCGCCAGGTTCGAGTTTGTTGGGCGACACCGATTTTGTGTTTTCGTTGATATCCGAGTCGTGAAGAAGCGGTCCCAACTGCGAAAAAAGCCATCAACTGAGTGACACCACCCCATCCAAAAGCGACAAATAAAGCACAGGCAATCAGGCCGCCTGAAATGGCACCCGACCAGTCCACAGTTCGGGTTGCACGAGCAGTCAGGGCCAGTATCAGTCCAATGGAGAATCCAATCAACATGTGAATGAAGAATTGAGAATGAAGAATTGAGAATGAAGAATTGAGAATGAAGAATGAAGAATTGAGAATGAAGAATGACCTGAATTTCGCCCAAAAGAGCACCGCGTTGCTCAACCCCTTCTGAGTCACCCAGGGCTGGCACAAGTTTGCACGGCCACTGAGTGAAATCGAATTTCAACGCAATCGAGCCTTTGCGGTGACAAACCTGACTTCCAATCGGTCTTTTCTGTCCTTTTCGTCCTTTCTGTCCTTTGATTTTGGTCTCATCAGGTACCAAAACCAGGGAACAGGTCAGTATTTTGAGCGAAATTTGGGGAATGAAGAATGAAGACAGTGCCTGGTGCTTAGGAATCAATACCTTCCAAGAACCAAGAACCAAGAACCAAGAACCAAGAACCAAAAACCACTTTCTTCATTCTTCATTCTCAATTCTTCATTCTCAATTCTTCATTCTCAATTC
>DAOQNB010000461.1:0-5518 GCA_035335845.1 Acidobacteriota bacterium
CAGGATGCCGCCGGGAACCGCCGCGAAGCCCAAACAGCATTTAAACAGGCCGTAACCATCAATCCAGAGTACACAAAGGCATTGATTGGGTTGGGAGAAGTTTCAATGGATCTCAAAGAGTATCCACAGGCGCTCGAAGCCTATCAAATCGCCGCTCAACAACAATCAAAAAATGCCGAAGTGTTTAATCAACTGGGAATTGCCCATCGTGCCCTCAATCAAGCTGATGAAGCTGTGGCAGCATTTCGAACAGCCGCCACGCTCTCACCAAATGATCCAGGTGCGCACAACAATCTGGGCGTGGCACTGTTCCAGGCCGGTCACATCCAGGCAGCGATTGATGAATACAAAAAAGCGATTGCGCTGAAATCTGATTACCAGGAAGCGGCCTACAACCTCGGATTGGCCCGTCAGGTGATGGATTCGCCAGCCCCAACCGTGGCTCAATATCGTCGGTTAGATTCGATTCATACCCGCATCACACAGCGGCTCTTTGGCTTGCAATACACTGATCGCGTGGGATCCCCGACATTTCAACGGTGAACTACAGGGTTCCGGGTTCTTCGAAGGGATGAGGGATGAGGGATGAGGGATGAAAGAAAACCAGGTCTTCAACCCATTGTCTTCAGCCCTCAGCTCTGATTTTAGGGTTTGAGGCAATCGAAGAACTGAGGGATGAAAACCTCACTTTTCACCCGGTCATTGTCTCCTGGTTTTCGCTGTGTAGCGGTGGCTGAATTAAGGCAGGTCGTTTACGGCCTGTAAACTGTAAATAAGGATCACCATTCGAAAATCCCGAACCCTGAACCCTATGCCTGATTCTTCATTCTTCATTCTCAATTCTTCATTCTTCACTCAGGTTCTCCTCACAACGTGATGTTTGGATGCACCTGCTACGCCCCCAGGCGTTGCAGCCACGTTGTTGATGTAAAAGCTCCTCACCCCAGGCTAGGGGGCGGGGAGCTTTTTTTTCGGACTGAGAAATCTGGGCTCAGGGCTTGGGGCTGAAGACTCGCAAGCTCAGGGCAGAAGAAAACGGGTTTTAATACCCTGAGCCCGACTTCTTCAGCCCATTGTCTTCAGCCCGATAATCTTCAGCCCGGCAAAAGGATTTTCCATCTCCACTGGTCTCGTGCCCGGTGCTTCAGGTACTATTACCCGGAAATTTTGCCTGGAGCCCTGAATTTTGTTATGGAACTTCCCAACCAAGAGACCCCGTCAAAACTCTTTTCCCTTGAAGAAGCCAACCGCCTCGTTCCAACCCTCCGCCGATTGATCAAGCAGGTCGTCAAAGCCCAGCAAGGGTACACACGTGTGGCCGATGATATCGAGCGGGCCCGTGATCGTGCCACTTCCGGCGGCGGAAGCCACATGGGCGGATACTACATTCAATGCCTGGCAGTCTTCTCCAAAAGTGTCCACGACATCGAAGCCCTCGGCGTCCTGGTCAAAGATTATCGAGTTGGCCTGTGCGACTTCCCGCATTTGCGAGATGGCCGGGTGGTGTATCTCTGCTGGAAAATGGATGAAGATGAAGTCCGCTGGTGGCACGACATCGAAGCCGGGTTTGCCGGGCGGCAACCCCTTTAAGAATGAAGAATGAAGAATTGAGAATGAAGAGACACGTTGTGATTCCTGGTGCCTGGTGACTGGCTCTTAGCTCTGTGGCTCCGAGTACTTCCAAACACCAAACACCAAGCACCAAGCACCAAGCACTAACAACCGTTGTGATTCCTGGTGCCTGGTGACTGGCTCTTAGCTCTGTGGCTCCGAGTACTTCCAAACACCAAACACCAAGCACCAAGCACCAAGCACTAACAACCGTATGGCAAAGACATCCAAAGAAAACCAGGCTGATCATACTGACCGGCTGCTTACAGGAGAGTCGGAAGGCCCAGGCGAACAGTTCACCGAATTGTCGCTCCGCCCAAAACTCCTGCGCGAATATATCGGGCAATCAAAATCCACTGATAATTTGGGGATTTTTATGAAGGCGGCGCGAAATCGGAAGAAAGCGCTGGATCACGTTCTGCTTCACGGCCCACCAGGATTGGGGAAGACCACGCTGGCCATGATTGTGGCCAACGAAATGGGCGTTGAAATCAAATCCACTTCAGGTCCGGTAATTGAGAAATCTGGTGATTTAGCAGCACTTCTGACCAATTTGCAGGAAAACGATGTGTTGTTTATTGATGAAATTCACCGGCTGTCCCCAGCCATTGAGGAGATTTTGTATCCAGCAATGGAGGACTATCAGCTTGATATTATGATTGGGCAAGGACCGTCTTCCCGATCTATCAAGCTTGATTTGCCGCCCTTTACCCTGGTTGGGGCAACAACTCGGGCTGGTCTGATCACGGCACCACTCAGAGGACGATTTGGAATTACGCTGCACCTGGATTTTTATGGGGAAGAACACCTGACGGAAATTATCTTGCGCTCGGCAAAAATCCTGGAAGTCACCATTGACCAGACCGGTGCGCTCGAAATTGCCCGTCGTTCACGTGGAACGCCGCGTATTGCCAACCGGCTCTTGCGCCGGGTACGCGATATTGCCGAAGTCCTCCACAGCGGAGAAATCACAGAAACCATTGCTCGTGAAGCATTAAATCGGATGGAAGTCGACCGGTTTGGATTGGATGAAGTAGACCGAAAAATGCTCCTGACCATTATTGAGAAATTTGATGGTGGACCAGTTGGCGTAAGTACCATTTCGGCGGCTATTCAGGAAGAAAAAGACGCGATTGAGGAAATTTACGAACCGTATCTGATTCAAATTGGCTTTTTAAATCGCACTCCTCGCGGGCGTGTGGTTACCCGGGCAGCCTACGAACATCTCCGAATTCCCTATCAGGTAACCTCCACAGCCTTTAGCCCGGCCCCCTTGTTTGAAAAAACAGCCGAATGAGAACTTGAGAAAGAACCAAAAAGGGGCACCGCAATTTGCGGTGCCCCTCAAAAACCAGGGCTGAAAAAACCGGGCTCAGGGCTTGGGGCTGAAGAAGGAGGGCTGAAGAACTGGTTTTATTTCATCCTTCATCCTTCATCCCTCATCCCTTCGATTGCCCCAAGCCCTGAGCCCGGTTTTTTCAGCCCGAAGCTTTCTCAAACCATCACCAGTTGTAAATACCGGTCACGTTGCGCCATACGGTAATCATAGAGCACCTTATGGACCTGTTTGGCAGAAATTCCCACCTGCTTGGCCAGGGTCGGATGCAGGGCGTGTTCAGGCGGTTTTTCTGATTTGAGGTATTCGTGATAGGCAGTGATGACATGCTCTTTCTGTTCAGGTGTCGGCTCCTGACTCACATTGAGCACTTTGGTATTGTCGTGCAAAACATCCACCCAGCGGAGAACCTGATAGCCGGTGACAAAACCCAGTTCCTTGGCAATGGCTTCGGGGAACAGTTCATATGGCGTTTTGCCCTCATTCATATGCCGCCAGTAACACTTTTCAATTTCAAAAAGCTGCCGGCGGGTCGGCTGTGGGGTTTGGGATTCAAGATAGCGTTCTTGCGCCCATTTCCTCACGGCCAGCACCACTGATTGCAAGGGGACACCTAATTCACGGGCAATGCTCTTACGACGACCACCTTCAGGGCGAAGTCCATTTTGAACATAATGAGCATAGGTCTGGGTGGCCCGCTCATATTGTTCCGGGGTCAGATCAACTGAGGTCACAGCAGGAACCAGATTACGGACTTCACGAATGACTTGCGCCACCAGTGAGCGCTTTACCCATAACTGCTGTGAAATTTGCGTGTGGATATTGCGCAAATTCAACTCAGTCAACGTCTGATTGATGGGCAATTCAGATCCAGGCACTTTTTTAATGACTTCAAAGGCTTTAATAATCTGATCGCGCAGTTCAGGTGTTAAAACTGATTGTTGCGGCAACCGTGGCTGTTTGGGGGTTTTCTTTCGGTTGTCGCGAAATGAAGGGCGATTTCGGGGACCGCCGCCACCTGGTCGTGGGCGATCACCAGCCACAAATTTTCCGGACCGTTGAAACGGCGGACGCGACTGGTGTGATGAAGCCGGATGATGATGTGGCGCTGGAGATAAAGCTGGGGAAACGGATGAGACGGGAGCAGGAGCAGCCGACGAATGCTGAGGCGCCTGGGGGGGACGGGATTTAATGAGGGTTGGTGTCGGTTGCTGTTTGGGTTGGTGCTTGGGGCAAAATCGAGCTTTTCGATCTTCTGAGAAAAAAGTCGCGTTGCAACGGTCACACGAGCGACGGAATTTCATGCCTGCCATATGGTTGACTCCACTCTTTCAGAAAAACCCGTTCGGAAAGTTCGAAACGGGTCGTAGATTTTCCTCCTTAGCCTGAAGAGTGTCTTCAAATTTGACTCGTGATGGGCAGCTACGAGTGACTTTCAGCATTTGCCGATTGAGCGCTGTGCCCGGTCAGCCCAACGCTGTGTTTTTGGCGTTGTTCGACCATAAATTTTTTCAGCAAATCTTCGAGTATGTCGGTTTCGCGGAGTACATCGGGATGAACCTGCTCAGCATAATACTTTCGAGCGTCTTCGAGTTCTTCGCTCAGCAGGTCGTTGAAGGTACCTTCCACAATTCCTTTTTCCACTTCTTCAGGATTGTAAAGGATAATATCTGAAAGAATGGTGCGTGCCAAACGTTCAGCGCGTCGAAGTTCACTTAAAAATTGTCCGTGTTGCTGCTGGCTTGCCCGGAAATGCTTTAAAAACACCGCAAAGTCCCGCAGGACCGACTCAAATGGCTGTTCAGTATTGAGGATAAAATCGGCAAAAAATTGCACGCGCTGGGTTTCATCCGATTGATGTGTCCCTAGCAACACAATTGCACACCCTTTGAGATGAATGTCGCGGTGAATTTGTTCACATGGCTTTTGAGCGCTGCCATCTGACAAGAATGGGGTGGTGAGAAAAATATCCGGGGCACACAAACCAAGGTAATGCGACGTCGCGGCAGCTTGCTCAACCACTTTGACCGCCAGCCCCTGCTCACGAAGTGCCTTGACCAGCGGATCCCGAATCGGGGAGGAGGGCGGTGCCGCCATCAACACAACGCCTTCGGCAGGCACGCGCTGTAACCGCTCCTCCACGACGGCGTTGAATCGAGTGGCACAATGTCGGCAAATGAGCGGAGCCCAATCACCAACCACTTTGGCTGGATTGAGTTGATACTTGGTGTGACACGAAGGGCAGGCAACGATCATGGCGTCTCAGGTGCTCCCGCAAAAACTGAACCAGAACTGGAAATTGTGATTTTTGCGGCAATGGGGATAAAAATGACAGGATACTCATACCCTACACCAAGTCTGCCTCAGAGGTAAACCGTTTGTGTTTCGGACACCCAACTCATCTGGTCACAGCACTCTCCACTTGACAGAAGCCAGACCGGCGGTTAGCATCGCACCCCTACTTTCAAGTTTGTTTTCCAAATCAGGCGTGAGGCGGCGTAGCCAAGTGGTAAGGCAGAGGTCTGCAAAACCTTTATTCATCGGTTCGATTCCGATCGCCGCCTCCATTTT
>DAOQNB010000462.1:0-5506 GCA_035335845.1 Acidobacteriota bacterium
GAGACCCAAGCCACACAAAGGCATCGTTTAATACCAACGGAAAGGACACGGTTGTTCTTATCTTGGCGCTTATGCCCCTGACCCCTGACCCCGATACCCTGACCCCAAAATGGTTTTAGCACACTCACATCGGAACTGAATAGCAACCAGATTCCCAAAAGAACTTGTGGCCAAATCCTGGCCCGGTGAACCATAATCTCGCCAGCATTCCCGTTGGTACATTCCATTCATAAGCTGACTTTTCCACAATCTCATTTTTTTGCTGGAGGTATGGCCGCTATGTCGCTTGAAAGCCGCACATCAATTCTGGATTGGAACACTGCCCAGTCAATTGGAAAGGAAATCATCGTCGGAAATACCTTTGCCTTTCTGACCCCAAAGACCTGGGAACACCCGACACTCGGGTGGATTGCCAGGCTCCTGACGGGCAGTGGGATTGTGCCACCACGGATTGTTTCACTGGCTGGAACCCATCCGGTTCAGATTGGCGGTGCTGAATTCAAGCCCTTTACGCTGCCGGAGTTGAATCTGGCGACGGTGACCTGTGACAAAGCGATTTACCGAACCGAACACGATACCGTCAATTTGCTGGCCCTCAACCCGCTGGCGCCACGGTCGTCGGCCAATCTGGTGATTTCGGCAGACGGGCGTGAATTTTCCCGGCATGCGGTTCAACTGGGTGACCACGGAGAGGCCACCTTTCAATTGCGCGACCTTCCGGTTGGAGCCTATGAAGCCGCCTTTGACGGAACCACCGCTGACACCGCCGGGTGTTCGTTCACCGTGGCTGAATACCGGCTGTCGCCGCTCACCGCCGCCTTTCACCACAAGAAGTTTTCGGGCGACAATCAATTTTCATTTGTGTTGAACCTGGAAAGCTTTGGGACACCAGTCGAAGGTGACATTGCCCTTGAATTGATGGAGCCAAACCGGCGATTGGCCAAAATCACCGTCCGGGCTGAACAAGGCAAAGTCAAAGGATCGTTTTCGCTCACTGGTAATGGTCCACACACGATCAACATCCAACTGGTTGCCGACCCAGGCAAAACCGCGACGCTTCCAATTGTCGGAAGTCGTGCCAGCGAACGCCAGTTAACCACGTTTTCCAGGCTTGGGACCGAAATCAGCGGCACGTTGCTGCCCACTGAAGATTCACGACTGGTGCGAGGGATTTTTCTCGAAGAAGGTGCTCATTCAACCACTCCGTTTTCGCTTGAGCGCGTTGATACCTACCGTGCCCGCCTGACGGTTCTGGGGCGAGTCCAGTCCCTGACGGTGCTGGTGATTGACCCGACATTTCCCAAACCTGGACCCGATGCCGTCAACCCGGAAACAGCACCGTATCCGGGTGCCACCGACGAGCCTTATCAACGTGGCGAAGCGCTGTTCAAAGATGGGTATTTTTCTGATTCGGCGGCTATTTTTGAACAGGCACGGGCCCAATGTGAAAAACCGCATCCGTTTTATGCCTACTTTGCCGCTTGCGGTTATGCCCGACAAGGACAAAAGGCCCGTGCGGTTGCGGCATTGCGGCAATCAATCGAAGACGGCTGGACTGATTTTCACCATCTGGCAACGGACGAAGATCTGAAATCACTTCAAGGGTATGAACCCTATGAATGGCTCAAGGCGCGGGGCATTCGCGAGTTCACCTATGCGGAAATTACCCGGACGACCACGCTGGAATTTGAAATGCCGGGACCGGTCGGCCTGCTGGCCATTGGGGCGTTTGTGAATGAAAAACCCTGGGAAGGCTGGGCGGCCACCCTGGCACCGGTTGAACTGGCTCCAGAAATTCTCATTCCATTGCAGTGCGAACCAGGAACGGATATCACCATTCACGTCACCACGGAAACGCTCAACCCCAGTGCGCTCTATATGATTGTCAAGGATGCTCGCCTGTTAAGTGGGGACACACCGCTGAGTCGGCTGGCCGGTGGCATTAAAGCGTTTGTTGAAGCAACCGGGAAAGAACTTTCGGTCGGAACACCTGAGAAAACACTGGCTCATGTGGTCCAACAAGCCTATGGAATTGAAAAAGCGTATCGTGGTGGAGGCCCTGGTTCCTTTCCCCCACCCGTTATGTCCCAGGCCCTGCCGCCCTTTATGCCAATGCCACAATCGAGACCAGCACCAGCGCCACCCGGTGGAATGATGCACACCGGCCAGTTTCAAACCATGACCTCGGATGTCTTTGAGAAAACTGGCACACTTGCCCTGCCCGAAACTCAAGAATTTGACCTCGAAACTGAGTCTGAACCGGCTGGACTCCAAAAAGAACCCGAAGTGCTCTTTGCCGGTTTGGTGCCGGTCGTTCAGGGAAAAGCGAGCCTGAGGCTGTTACTTCCAGATGTGTTTGCCGATTATGTCGTCGAAGCTTTTGTCATCTCTGGGCTTGATTGGGCGACCACCGAAAGCCGATTTCAAGCGAAAAAGGATCCCTATCTGTCTTTCTCACTTCCCGCCTTTGTTCATCCGGAAGACACGGCTATCGGTCATCTCAATTTTGGAGCAACCGCCGGAAACATCCAGCTTCAGGTTCGCTGCAATGGTGTCCCGGTCCCGCTGGCATTTGGCGGGAAAGGACTCCAACCCGGTGAGGTTTTAGAAGTCCAAAGCGGCGAAGTGACCTTCCTCACCGGGCCAGGTGTGTACACCGCCACTCTCCAGCAACTTTCAACCGAAAGCATCGAAACAGCCCGTCACCAGGTGGACGCACCAGGTGTCTTTCGTCGGCTCACTCGGTCACTGGTTTTTCTTGAACCGGGCAAATCTCTTAGTCGTGCCGAAGACAAAGGAATTCTGTCAATGCGCATTTTGCCGGGGTTGGAGAAGCCATTCACGGCACTGATCGAGGCAACGGCGGACTATGGTCACGCCTGTTGCGAACAAACCGCGGCCAAATTGCTCGCCGCCTGTGGCATGTATGCTCTGGCCAACGGCAACAGCGCCCAACGCGAAAAAGCAGAAGCGATTATCCTGGCGGGCATCCGGCGCGAGGAATCAATGTGGCTGCCGGGACGTGGGTTTAAAATGTACCCCGAATCATCAAACAGCCCGCACGATTACTATGGACCAAAAGCGGCGCGGTATTTGTTTAATCTGGATCTGCTGCGAACTGGCAATCACCTGAGCAAACCACTCAAGCAAGGAATTGAAAAAGGTCTGAAAATGGCTGCGGATGCCGCCAAAGCCTATCGGTTGAACTGGCCGCTTGAAACCGCCAGGTCCGGCGAAGACGCGTACAATGTGATGCGGTTCAATTCAGATAGTCTTGTCCAGGGAAAAGCCCTGGACTATGTACGCAAGCGGGTTTCAGAAGGAAAAATCACTGAGATACCGATGAACCCCTATTGCTACGGCGCGGTTTTAGAACGATCTGAATCTGCCTATGCCGCCGCCACACTTTTTCGGAGCGGCAATCGGACCGATTGGCTCCAGGCATTGAAACTGGCCAACACCATCGTCAATCACCTCAACGAGCAGGGGTCGCTGTACTCAACGGTTGATTCCGTCGCTGCAATTGCCTTGATGTCAGAGTTGAAAGCGGCCCAGGTCATCGGCACCAGTTCCACCGTGAAAATCAATCGGCGGGAACTCCCCACCGCTCAGGCGATTGAACTGG
This sequence comes from Acidobacteriota bacterium, assembly GCA_035335845.1. GTDB lineage: Bacteria > Acidobacteriota > Blastocatellia > Chloracidobacteriales > Chloracidobacteriaceae > JACQXX01. The sequence continues at coordinate 3,626 of DAOQNB010000462.1, forward strand.
CTGAAGAAGTTGAATCCATCGAGGCCGTTGATGGCGTGGTTGCGGTTGAGATCACCCGCCTGGTTGAGGAAAACTGGAGCACTTTTGAGGCTGGCCTGCCGGTGCGGATTTCGCTTGAAAAGAATGGTCGCCCCGGTCGTCAATTTGTGGTAGGTGATGCCATTGATTTGCGCGTCAAACTCGAAGGAGGCTATAAAACTGGCGATTTGTTGTGGGTCTGTTTGCCCGAATCACTTTCCCGGTTGATCGGAGGCGGTCAGGTGAAGTTATTTTCACTCGATTTTCGTGAAAAAGATGAGCTGGTTGTCCCGCTGGCGGCAACTTCGATCACCGTAGACAGTCAGGGAAATATTGCTCCACAACACTATGCCGTCTGTGTCAGAAATATGTTTGAAGAAGAGCGGGCTGGAAGCCCCGGCCTGCTCACCGTTACCGTCACTCCGGCTGATACCACGCTGGGTACATCCCTGGTCAGTCGAGCTTTACGAGCCCTGCGTGACTTGATCTGATCAGATGACCAGGGTAATCCCATTTTGGGGTCAGGGTATCGGGGTCATGGGTCAGGGAAATACAATTTTTTCAATAATTTAGCCTTCCCATAATACGATACCTTCATTGCAAACTGGGATAACGAGGTCGTTATTCTGTCAGTTGTCATTCTGTCAGTTGCTATTCCCAAAGGATTCCCCATGCCACATTTAACGCTCTACTACACCGCCAATTTACCCGCCCAAACCAGCTTTGAACCATTGCTGGCTCAATGTCACTCTATTCTGGCCAATGTTGGCGGCGTGAAAATCGGCAACTGCAAAAGCAAAGCCATTCGGATCGAAGAGTTTTTCGTGGCCGATGGAACACAAAACCAGGCATTTGTGCACCTTGACCTCCGGTTGCTGGAAGGTCGCGCTCCAGAACTCAAACAAGATATTGGGAAACATTGTCTGGCCGCGATCAAAGAGGCTTTTTCTGAGTTGGTGGAACACAATCAGGTCCAGATCACCGTTGAGATTCGTGATATCGTCCGCCAAAACTACTTTAAAATTCCTGCGGATAGTATTGCCCCGTGACCAGCCAGCCATGAAGAATAAGGAATAAAATCGCAGGGGCCGGATATTTTTTCAGCGCCTCGTTTCGCCATCTTGTCATCTTGTCATTTCTTCCTATGTCATTTGCTTACGAATATGAACGGCCCAGTTTGGCGGTTGATTGTGTTGTCTTCGGTCTTGATATCGCTGATTTAAAGGTGATGCTCATTGAACGCGGTGTGCCTCCGTTTCAGGGGCACTGGGCATTGCCAGGAGGCTTTGTCAAACCGGAAGAGTCACTCGATGTCGCTGCAATGCGTGAACTTCAGGAAGAAACCGGGATTGAACAGGCATTTCTGGAGCAGCTTTATACCTTTGGCGACAAAGGTCGTGACCCGCGTGGCTGGACAGTCACGGTTGCCTATTATGCGCTGGTCAACCTGTCAGACCACATTGTCCAGGGGGCGACTGATGCCCACGATGCCCGGTGGTTCTCAGTGGATGACCTTCCACCACTGGCATTTGACCACGAAAAAATTTTTCAAGTGGCATTGGACCGATTGCGTGGAAAGCTCCGCTATCAGCCGATTGGGTTTGAACTCCTGCCAAAAAAATTTACCCTGTCACAACTCCAAAAACTGTATGAAATTGTGCTCAAGCAGGATCTCGACAAGCGCAATTTCCGCAAGAAAATCCTCAGCATGGGGCTGCTCATTGACCTCAATGAAACCCAGAAAGATGTTGCTCATCGAGCCGCCCGGCTCTATTCCTTTGACGAAACCCGCTATTTCCAATTGAAGGAACACGGGTTTAACTTCGAAATTTAAGGCTGAAAAAACCAGGGCTAAGGGCTGAG
>DAOQNB010000463.1:0-5505 GCA_035335845.1 Acidobacteriota bacterium
CTGAACCCTGAACCCTGAACCCTGAACCCTGAACCCTGAACCCTGAACCCTGAAGCGCGGAACCCTGAACGACATTATTTGGCTGACTGGACTTCTTCGATGACGCGCAGGACTTCTTCAACCCGGTACTGGCGAAATAGCGTCAACAACTCGTCTGCCAGTTGTGGATCCATGACGCGAATGTCATCAACGAGTTGTTCGGCATGAATCAAATCGCCAACGTTGAGATTTTGGGCCAGTTCGTCGAGCAATTTGGCGGGCAACTGCCCCATGCGCACAGCGGAAACGTAGGTCAGGACCTGGGTGACTGGCGTCCGTTGCGTGGCCTGTCCGGCTTTTTCCTCATACTCAAACCGGACCCCAACCAGTTCTTCGAGCTTTTCAAAAAGCTGCGCCTCGCGAAATGGCTTGGTGACAAAGTCATCACATCCACATTCGAGGATCCCGGCCCGATCTTGCTCAAACACACTGGCGGAAAGCGCAATAATCACTGTTTTGGCTGGCATTGACTCGTTTGCCCGGATGAAGCGCGTGACTTCGTAGCCATCCATTTCCGGCATGCGCAGGTCAAGCCAGATGCAATGCGGTTTCCAGCGTTCCCAGCAGGCAATCGCTTCTCGCCCATTTGCCGCTTCCTGGACTTCAAACCCAACCGATTCGAGCAGGATACGCAAGGTCAGCCGGTTTTCTAAATGATCATCAACCACCAGCATGCGGTAGACCGGCTGGCCGGCTGACACCCGGCTCACACTCAGGGTTGAGACCGGAGATTCCGGGCTGGTTGAGGCTGGAAGCACAATTTCAAACGAGAACGTCGAGCCCCTGTCGATTTCGCTTTCAACCTTGATTTCACCACCCATCAGCCGAATGATCTCACGACTGATAGCTAGCCCCAGGCCAGTGCCTTCCTTGGTTTTGAGCCCGCTATGCGTTTGAACAAATGGCTCAAACAGGTGTTGAAACTCGTGCGAGCCAATCCCAACTCCGGTGTCGGTCACTTCAAACCGGATTCGTTCCTCGGTCGGCGCCACTGACAGGATCACGCTGCCCTGGTCGGTAAATTTGATCGCATTGTTGATTAAATTGATTAAAACCTGTTTGAGCTTGCTTTCATCGCTGGTGACCAGGCGGGGCAGGTCTTCGGCCACCCGAAACTCCAGTCGGAGGCGTTTGGCCTCAGCCCGTAACTGGAACATTTCCTGGAGGCTGCGCAACATCTTTTTCAAGTCAAAAACCTGTTCTGACAACGATAATTTTCCAGCTTCAATTTTGGAAAGCGACAGCACGTCATTGATCAGGCTCAATAGATGTTCACCGCTGCGAATGATGATTCCGAGGTATTCATAGTCTTGAGACGTCCGATGGTGCTCGCGTGCCATCAACTGGGCAAATCCGAGAATGGCGTTTAATGGTGTGCGCAATTCATGGCTCATATTTGCCAGAAAGGTGCTCTTGGCATTGCTGGCATACAACGCTTTCTGTTCTGACGCCTCAACTTCTTTCACTTTTGCCGCCAGTTCAGCTGTCCGCTCGGCAATTTTGGTTTCAAGCAACTGGTTGCGACGTTCAAGCCGATACTGGCTCAGCCGGATGACCCCCAGGCCGATCAGCCCCACAACCAGACCATACATCAGATACGCCCACCAGGTACGCCACGGGGCCGCCGTAATTGAAAACTGGAACTCAGCCGGGCCGGAAACTACTCCCACATGGTTTTTTGCCCAGACCCGGAAGATATAGGTGCCAGCACCAAGATTGGTGTATTCCTTTTTACTATCCTGATTCCAGGCAGTTGGTGATTCCTCAAAACCAATCAGTTGGGTTTGATACCTGATTTCAGACTCTCGGTGATAATTCAAACAGGCAAATTCAAAGGTCAAATGGTTTTCCCGATACGCGAGGACCGTACCTGGTGTCAGTGGTATCTGATGAGTGGCGTTGGAAACATTTTCGATGAGCAGTGGCCGTGGTTGCAGGTTTTCACTATCCGCCCTGGTCTCAAGAAAGGTCGCTCCTTTGGCCGTCCCCACCCAGATTCGGCCCTGACTGTCCACCAGCGATGCCCCAAAATTACAAATTCCGCTCGGCAATCCATCCTCAGTGGTAAAGGTCGTCACTTTGACGGTTTCAGGTGATAGTGGCTGATTGGCAGGAAACGTCAGCCGAACCACTCCGCTGTTTGTCGTGGCATAGATGCGTCCATCGGCATCCTGTTGAATCTGGAAAATGATGTTGCTCGGCAATGTCGCCAGAGCTGGTCTGGCAAAGACCCGCCATTGCGGTTTGGGTGAGGTATAGTCAAAACAGGCCAGTCCACCTCCATTGGTTCCAACCCACAGCCAGGGCTTCCCGTCTGCGTCTTTTCTTTCCAAAATATCGAGCACGCCATTGTTTGGCAGGCCAGACGTGATGTCATAGGTGGTGAATTGACCGTTTTCGTAGCGAACCAGGCCGCCAAATGTACCAATCCACAGAATTTTCCCACCATGGGGCGACTCAGTTTCCATCAGAGCCTGGATCCGGTTATCAATCAACCCGGTGTCAGTGTTGATTGTGGTCCACTTTCCATCTTCAAACCGTCCCACTCCACCACCATAAGTCGCCACCCACAACCGCGACTTTCCAGTTTCAGTGCGTGTCGCCAGGATTCGGGTAACCCGGTTATCGGGCAACCCCGTGGATTTATCAAATACCGTCCACTGCCCATTTTCCAGGCGCGCCACTCCACCGGAATTCGACTGGAAAAACCCAACCCACAGGACTTTGGACCCATCGGGGCGAGCTTCCTCAGCCAGGGTCTCAACAATATTGCTTGGAAGCGGGCTGTTTTGGGTGGTGTAGACCGTCCATTGACCCGCGTCAAATTTGGCCAGCCCGCCGTAAGTGGCAAACCAGTAGACCTGTCTCCCGTCAGCCGTCTGGGATTCCAGCACTCGATACACCTGATCATTGGGCAATCCGGTCTGGCGATCCAGGGTTTTCCAGCCACCGAGATAGAGACTGGCCAGCGTTCCCCGGCTGGTGCCAACCCACAACGTTTCGGATCTGCCAGACTGGGTTTGGCTTTGAGCCAGACTGACAATCAGGTTATTGGGCAGGCCGGCGTTGACATCAAAGGCGGTCCAGCGACCCCGCTCAAACCGCAGGAGCCCCCGGCCCTGGGTGCCCACCCACATGGTTTGAATTCCGGTTGGCGATTGGGTGGCTTGCAGCGCCAGGATGGCGACGGCTGGAACTTCAGTCTCCGAATCAAACCGTTGCCAGTGATTATTTTCAAAAACCGCAACCCCTTGTTCGGTTCCCACCCAGAGTTGCTTATGGCCCGAAGGCAAATCAGTTTCAAACAAACTCAAAATGACGTTGTTGGGCAGGCCGCTATTTTGAGTTGTCCATTGTCGCCAGGTGCCGTTTTCCAGTCGGAGCAATCCCTCGCTGGTGCCAGCCCAAATCGCGAGTGAGCCATCAGCCGTGTGGGATTGAATCAATTTGTACACATAGCGGCCTGGGAAACCATTGGATGGATCATATGTTTTCCACTGGCCGTCTTCAAAACAGGCCAGTCCACCTCCGAACGTTCCCGCCCACAAGGTGGTCGTGCCATCTGCCTTTTTGGTCTCAAGTAACGCCCGAATTCCATTGTTTGGTAATCCGGAAGCTGTGGTATAGGCGGTCATCTGGCCATCTTGATAATGCACCAGCCCGCCACTTTCTGTGCCAAACCATAAACTTCCATCGGCGGAGACGGTCATCACCCGGACCCAGCTTGATAATTGCTTGTTGGGAAGGTCAATCAGCGTCCACTTTCGACCGTTAAAATAAGCAGGTCCAGACAATGTCCCCACCCACAGATACCCTTTTTGGTCAAACACGATTGAATGAATATCTGTCAGGCCTGCGTTTTCCGAATAGGTCCGAAATTTCAACCGTCCAACGTCTTGAATATCAATCATCGGGCGTGTTTGTGCCCAGATTGCAGATCCACACAGCAGACACAGCACCCACACCAACAGCCCACGACTGATTATTTTTGCACTGAGCCCTGTGTGAGTTGCCATGGTCACCATTTTCCAGGAAAAACAAAGTTTAATATCTGTGCCTATCAGACTGGAAAGAATCAGAGGTGTAGAATCTAAACCACTCCTCCACAGATTGGAACACTTTCGATTGATTCCATCATCTGCGAATACAGATTGTGCCGGCTGATTTCCCAACCCTGGATCTCCAGAAAAAGAAAGACACTCCCTGGTAACGCCCCAGCAGCGGGACGCTCAACGTGACTGGCTGGATATGAGGAGCGCACAATTTTTCAGGAATGGAATGAACCAGATTTCTTTCATATGGCGCGTCTTTGAGATGAAACGACGCGTCAGGCCAGGAATGTGATAGGCTTGCCCGCCGTCTGGTACTACTGGTGTGATTCGTAGCGCATTTTGACCGATTGTTGCAAAATTTTTGGTAAATCCAGATTGCTTCGGTAATCTGTAAGGACATCAAATCAATCAGTTCACGCCACCTTACCCAAGTTCTGCAGAACGCCAAAAAATCAAACCACCCCATTCAGAGGAAAAATCAATATGAAACGATTCATTATGCTGGCAGCACTGCTGTTTATTTCGACAGTATCGGTTCTGTTTTATGTCAATGCTCAGGAAGTACCCCTGGCTGAAGATCTTCCCAAGAAAACCTGGAAACGCGGGTTAGAAATTGCACCAGTTCAATTAAACCTGGAAGGGAAAAACCGAAAAATGGTCGGAGAAGGAAGTTATCTGGTCAACGCTGTGGCCGGATGTCTTGACTGTCATACGGCGCCGACCTATTTAGAAGGCGGAGACCCATTCCTGGGTCAGGCTGAAAAAATTAACACCACCAATTATATGGCTGGCGGCGCAAAATTTGGTCCATTTACATCAGCCAATCTCACGCCTGATTCCAAGGGTCTTCCTGCCGGGTTGACCTTTGATCAGTTTAAGGAATCAGTTCGCACGGGCAAAGATTTTAAGAATCGCCATCCTCAATTTGGCCCAATTCTTCAAGTTTTCCCCTGGCCAGCTTATTCCAAAATGACTGATGACGACATCCGCAACATTTATGAATATTTGCGGGCAATTCCACACGCTGAACCGGCGCCTCCCGCCGCCGATTAAGGTTGCAGGCTGATCGTCAATGTGCGATTAGATGCTTTCAGATACCAGGCCCTGAAAACTGACGGATTCTTCCGCAAGAGTCCGTCAGTTTGTGTTTTGGAAGACTTTTTCTTACGGGTTCGGTTGATCAATCGTTGAGATTCTTGTATTCAACACCAGTTCCAACTGAAAATTCTTGAAGGTTCAAGAATTGCTGCAATCCACTCTCAGGAAACGAGTTAAGCCCTGTGAGTTACTTTTTGAAACCAGGCTCAAAGCTAAAGAAAACGGGCTGAAGACTCGCCAGCTCGGAGCAATCGAACGGATGAGGGATGAAATAAAACCAATTCTTCAACCCTCATCCTCTGGCCCGACATCTTCA
>DAOQNB010000464.1:0-5499 GCA_035335845.1 Acidobacteriota bacterium
CTTTAACAACCCTGTCAAGGCCGAGGATTTCTGAATAAAGAGCCGGTGGTGCGCCTGAATTCGGCAAACCACCGGCTCTTTTCTTCTATTTTTCGGGCAGAAATTGCCCGTCTGGACGAACTTTTCCACCCTGGAATGAACTGACGTACACCTGACAAATTTTATTTTTCAGGTGGAAGCGGCAGGAAGGTTTCAAATGCCAGCTTCCAGTCTTTTTTGGCGACTTGTCGCCAGATCCGGACATAGTACCCTTTTTCGGTTTTATCTCCGGCTTGCGGTTTAAGTTCATAACTGCCGACGGTGTACCCAAAATCAGCCGCTTTTGACATGTCGGAATGGGTCACTGTCCCAGTCATTGACGCCGGATGGTCCTTCAAATAGGCAAGAATTTGATCACGGTTCGTCAGTGGTGCCAGGTCATTGAGGTGAAGCCGCGATTTTGGAAGCAGCACCGCTTTATAGCTTTCTGCCCGGCCTTTGGTTTGGGTGGCCTGTGTCAAGGCTTTATCCGCCACCAGGAACGCTTCTTTTTCTTTCTCAGAAATGATGGATTTGGTTGGGAGTTCCACGGTTTTGATCGGTGTTTGCTGATAGCCAACCTCGGACAATGGGCGTTTCCCAGCTTCCTCAGATTGAATCCCCGCATCAACCACAACTTTCCAGGTACCATCCGCCTGTTTTTTCCAGATTGAGAAAAAATAGCCAAATGACGGTTTTTGATCTTTCTGGCTGGGAACCGTGACCATAAATGGCCCGGTGTTATAGCCCAGGTCGCCGGAACGGGCGATGTCACCCGTCATCGGCGTCCAATCCAGAATAAATGGAAGTGGTTTCGGTGTCGGAGGGCGTTTCTTGAGAAATTCGCGGGTTAAAACCGGTTGGGGGACGAAGTTAATTCCTTCATCGGTAAAAAATTCGATGAAGGCTTCGCGCATCCCATTTTCAACCGAATATTTGGCAAAAGCTTTTTCAGCCGCAACCAGTTCCTGAACCGAAGATGGTTTTTCTGATTGGCGTGGCACAGCCACGACATTCAAAGAAAGGGCAACCACCAGCCCTAAAAAGAGCAAACAGTGTTTCATAGATGTCTTTCCTGAGGGAATTTGTCGGCATGGACTGGCAATTTTTCTTGAGCGCCCTACAATACCCACGCCTTTTGATTGATTCAACCGTTTCACCGCCCTCCAACCCCACTGTGGTTCATTTTATTTCGCCGGCGCACCCTCAGCCTTGTGCGCCGGCCTGTTTGATCCGGGAGAACTTTTGGCCATGGCACGCGACCTTGAAGGAAGACTCAACGAACGCGAGATTTTTGAGACTGAATACCAGGTTCTGGATGAAGCCGAATCAGCATTGAAAAATGAAGAGCTGTCACGTGATGATTTGCGCAAAGCCTTTAAAACACTGGCGAAAAAGTACAAAAGCCTGCTTTCGCAAACAGTCAAAATCACCCGGATTGGAGATTCAACCCAGAGCAAGTTGATCAAAATCCAAAATCAGTTGGACCAGCAAAAGAGCCAGCTCGAAGCCGCCAATCTGAAATTGCGCGAACTGGATCAAATCAAGCAAAACTTTACCGCGATGCTGGTTCACGATTTGAAATCGCCGCTCAGTGTGGTCAAAGGCACGCTCGAATTCCTGAGCATGGATGAATCGCTGGAAGAAACCGGGTATGGCGAACTCATTCGGGCATCGGAGGGCAGTGTTCAAAAAATTCTGAACCTGATCAACGAAGTACTCGAAGTCTACAAAAGCGAAGCCCAGGACATGAAACTGGTGCTTACCCCTCAAAACCCTCAGGCGCTGATTCGCGAATGTATTGTGGAAGCCGAAGTTGCGGGCCGGGCGGCTGGATTAACCGTTGTGCCCAACATTGTGGATGACCTGCCCACGATTTCAATGGATGCGGGCAAACTGGGGCGGGTCTTTTCGAATCTGCTCTCCAATGCCGTGAAATTTACCCCCAAAGGCGGTCATATTGTGGTTGAAGCCCGCACCACCGCCGGCACGGGCATCGAAGCCGGCTCAAAGTTCCTGACCGTCGAAATTACCGATACCGGCGAAGGCATCCCGGCTGAAGAACTTCCATTTTTGTTTGATCCCTACCGCCAGGCAAAATCCACTAAGGCCAAGCTTGGCGTTGGGTTAGGACTGGCGATTGTGAAACGAATTGTGGCTGCCCACGGCGGAAATATTGTCGTCCGGAGCAAAGTTGGCGTCGGCACGTGTTTTTCAGTGGTGATTCCGGCGGTTTAGAAATTTCGGAGTGCTGCGGCTTGACGCCGCTTTTGTATTCTATGACGTACTACAAATACCCGGTTTTGGTCTGGCAAGATTATCAAGGAATGTACACTGGCCGGTTTGTTGATCAGGAAATCGGATCGCAAATGATTGCGGCAACTGGGCTGACGGTGGAATCAGTTTTGGCCGAACTCAAAGAACTCATCCAGTGGCAGGCAGCAGAATGGCACCAGAGTATTTATCCAAATTTTGAATCAGCCCAGCTTATTACGTTCCGGGTTGAAGTCCGACCTGAACATCAATTCAAGAACCGGCGCTTTCCAGCCTCTGAGACCGTGGCGCTCCGGGCAGCCTGCGTTTATGGTGAACAACATAGTGGGCTTCTGGTGGCGGCACTGCCAATGCTGGGTATCCAGTTTTATTACTATCAGCCGGGTGAATTAAAGAATCTGGTCCTGGCCTATGTTCAGGAATCATTTAAAGGCGCCTCGACCCGCCAAATTGTATCGCTCCTGGATCCGAAATCGTTGCAACTGCTTGAGTTGTCAGTCAATGTTGGTAAGGTGAAATATGCCAGACCAAAAGTCTATAGTGCGACGCAGACACTGGAAATGGTCGCCGAACCGCTCGGAGACCCCGCATTGCGGCGCCAGTTTGGCCGTGCGTATGAACGTGAGACCGAAATTCAACTTCTGGTCAAAAAACTGACTGAAGAAACACCCAACCTGATTTTGCTTGGGGAAAGCGGCAGCGGAAAATCAACCGTCCTGGTCGAGGCGGTCCGGCAGGCCGAACTCTATCTGAAAAAAGCAGAAGCCGAAACCGATAGATCACGGCCTCCACGGCGATACTGGTTGACCAGTGGCTCGCGGCTGATTGCTGGCATGATGTACCTGGGGCAGTGGCAGGAACGCTGTGAAACGGTGATTGACGAGATCAACTCGATTGGTGGTGTGCTCTGTGTCGGGAATTTACTCGAACTGGTGGAAATGGGCGGGACGAGCCCGCTTGACAGTATTGCTACGTTTTTGATGCCGTTTTTGCAGCGTAATGAATTGCGGATGGTCGTGGAAGCAACCCCAGCCGAACTGGATGCCTGCCGGCGATTGCTTCCGGGGCTGGTTGAATTGTTTCAAATTGTCCGGATTGATTCTTTTTCACGTGAAAAAGCCCTGTCGGTGCTGGAGCAGTACCAGAAATCGTTGGAAAAGACATTTGAAGTACTGGCTGAAACCAACGTCGCCGACACCACGCATCGGTTATTTGCCCGGTTTCAACCCACCGATGGGTTTCCAGGACTGGCGACCCGCTTTCTGCATGATGTGTTTGATCGTCAAAGTCGGGCCAAAGCTCCGGCGGTGACAGCTCACCATGTGATTGCCCACTATGTTCGCCAGACTGGCTTACCCGAAACCTTTTTGCGGGACGAAATCCTGCTCCAACTTTCGTCAGTGGATGCAACTTTGCAATCACAGGTCATCGGCCAACCGGACGCCTGCCGGCTGGCAGCCCAGGTGATTACAACCTTTAAAGCCGGTCTCAATGACCCACATCGCCCGGTGGCGGTACTGTTATTTTGTGGTCCGACGGGAGTTGGCAAAACCGAACTGGCCAAAGCCATTTCCCGATATTTATTTGGCAGTGGTCAGGCGGCTGAGCAACGACTGATTCGGCTGGATATGAGCGAATACAGTGGGTATGGAGCGCTCGACCGGCTGTTTACGGCCCCCAATGGCAAACCAGGCCAGTTGATTGAACGCATTCGCCGTCAACCATTTTCAGTGGTTCTGTTTGATGAAATCGAAAAAGCCGATGAAGCGGTTTTTGATGCGTTACTTGGCGTCTTTGACGAAGGCCGGTTAACCGACCGATTTGGGCGAACGACCAGTTTTCGCAATGCCGTGATTGTCATGACCTCAAATCTGGGCGCCGATCTATCACCGGCCATTGGGTATGGTGCCTCGACGACTCCCCCCTATGAAAAAGTCGCCATGTCATTTTTCCGACCCGAATTCTTTAATCGCCTGGATGCCGTCGTCCGGTTTCAGGCGCTGACTCCGTCAATGGTGCTGGATATTACGCGCAAGGAATTGAGCGAAATCAGTCAGCGTGAAGGCTTTACCAAAGCCCGGCTCCAGCTTGCATGGTCAGAAACACTGGTGGCACAGTGTGCTCGTGAAGGGTATGATGTCCGGTATGGCGCCCGACCTCTGCAGCGAACCCTTGAGTCAACGGTTGTGGCGCCGCTGGCCCGGTATCTTTTGCAACATCCGAAACTCAGATCCAAAACACTTTTTCTTGATTGGTCCACTCAAACCAGTACCTTAACGATTGTTTCCAACTCCTGACACTTCACCTTTCTTTATTTTCAGTGGGAAAAGCGTATGCGCGTTGTATTTTTGATCTATTTGTTTATTGCAAGCAGTCTGACTTTTTCTTTGACGACTCAGGGAAAAGTTGTCTCGACAACCGTTCAACCATCAGCCATTCCAACTTATAGCTATGAAGTCATCAACACCTATCCCCACGATAATCAAGCGTTTACACAGGGGCTATTCTTTTTTCGGAACAAAATGTATGAAAGCACGGGTCTCAACGGACGCTCTAGCCTGCGCTTTGTCGAACTCAAAACAGGCAATGTGAAGAAAAAAATAGACGTTGAGGCCCAGTATTTTGCCGAAGGCATGACCGTGATCGGGGATCAAATTTACCAACTGACCTGGCTTTCGCAAAAAGGGTTTGTCTATGACCGAAAGACGATGAAGCTCGTCAAGGAATTTGCCTATACCGGAGAAGGGTGGGGATTGACTTTTGATGGGACCAATCTGATTTTGAGCGATGGCACCAATGACATTCGGTTTCTGGATCCGGAAACATTTGAAGTCAAACGGACCATTCACGTGTTTGCCAACAATGATTCGGTGACGCCGCTCCGAAACCTGAATGAACTCGAATATATCGAAGGGGAGATCTTTGCCAATATCTGGCTGACCGATCAAATTGTAAGAATTGACCCGGCAACCGGCAACATCTTGGGAATGATTGATTTGAAGAATTTGTTGACTCCGCAGGAACGGGCAAGCTCAGATGTGCTCAATGGAATTGCCTACGATGCGAAGAAAAAACGGCTGTTTGTGACGGGGAAATTCTGGCCGAAATTGTTTGAGATTCGACTGGTTCGGAAGGACTGAAACGTACCTGGTACTTGGTACCTGGTGCTTGGTGCTTGGTGCCTGGTATTTGGTACTTGGTATTTGG
>DAOQNB010000465.1:0-5497 GCA_035335845.1 Acidobacteriota bacterium
AAGAACTAAGAACTAAGAACTAAGAACTAAGAACTAAGAACTAAGAACTAAGAACCAAGCACCAAGAACCAAGAACCAAGAACAAAAAGCCAGGTTCCCATGAAGCTCATCAAGCAAACACTTCTTTCGTTTCGCGAAGGCTCATCTGACAAGGTCTATGAAGTTGACTTGTGTGAGGTTAGCCAGAATCGGTATGTGGTGAACTATCGGTACGGACGGCGTGGAACGACCCTCAAAGAAGGCACCCAGACGGTTTCGCCGGTCTCACTCGCTGATGGCGAACGAATATTTGCTGACCTGGTCAAATCAAAAACCAAAAAAGGGTATCGGGAAGGTGCGTCTCCCGAACCTGCTGCCACGGAACCTGCCGCCAAACCCACCACACCTCTCGGTCCACCCAATCAGGAAGCTCGAAATCAACAAATCCTCCATTTACTGGCGCATCCTGAACTGGCTCAGCGCAAGCCCGTCACGACCGGAGTGCTGGGGGCCGTTCGTTCAGTCTTGACCGGAAAACGCCAGCCAGCAAAGAAAGGCTGGCCGCTGGAACGTGTCATCTGGCGGGCGGGGGAACTCAAACTCCGCGACGCGGCACCGCTTCTGATTCGATTGATTGGCACGGGTGATGCGCTCCGGGATTATTGCATCGCCTGGGCGCTTGGCTGGTGTGGTGATGAAAAAACCGTTTCGACGCTTGGGCGAATTTATGGCGATGCCGCCACGCCTGAACATGTCCGCCGGATTGCCTGCGAAGCTCTGATCAAACTCTCTGATCCGGAAACCCGCGCTGAATTTCAATCGGATATGGTAGATCGGCTGCCGTCACCGCTCAAAGAAACTGCTCGTACTGGGAAACCTGAAGAATTTACTTCTGCCTTGCGTGGCTATCTTGAGAGCGGAGGGCCGTCACATTACAGCGTGCTCGATACGATTTATCTGATTGACAGTCAGACCGTTCGCCCGGCATTGCTTGGATTGTTGAAAAGCGCGCCACTCCGACCAAATTACTTTCGGGCCTTTCGGCACATTTTCAAAGCGGCTGAATATCGGCGGGATGCCGAAGTCTTTGGCATCCTTGCCTATCGGTTTGAAAAAGAAAAACCGATGTTTCGAAAACTGGGGAGTTACAGCAGTTACTACATTGACGATTCGAGCCAGACCCATTCGACGGAAGACGTCAAGAAAACACTGAAATCAGCCTCGTCAAAACTGGCTTACAGCCAGAACACCCGCAATTTTCTGCGCATTCGAGTCTGGCGCACGCTTCGCCGGTTGGGTGAACTCGGTGACCATGATTTTGTGAAAATGGCGGTTGGTGTCCTGCTGCCCTATTCAGATGCTGATGCTCATCCCACACGAACGTCAACCCGATATGTCGCGCGACCAACCACCAATCAACGTGGACGGCACTCAGTGGACTATGTTGCGGTGACCAATCATTGGGATACGTTTGCTCCCTACTTTGCCTTCAACGCGATTTTGTATCACCACAGCCCCCGCTATATTCGGCCAAAGGGAAGTATGGTCTGGCGCTGCAAACCCAATGCTCGTCCTGGTCAGCCTGTCCCCACTGTGCGCGAAGAAGCTTTCCCCAAACTCTGGGAAACCATGCCGGTTGGCCTGCTCCATTTGCTGTCAGAAAGCAACTGTCTGCCAGTGCATCAGTTTGCCGTGCGGGCACTTCGAGCCTGTACTGAGTTTTGCGGGCAGCTTCCAGTTGATGCTGTTGTGATGTTATTAAATCGGCCTTATGAAATAACAGCCCAGTTTGGGTTTGAACTGGCAAACGTCCGATATACGCCGGAAGTACCTGATTTTGAACTGGTTCTGGCTGTGGCCAGTTGTGCGTATGGCGCTGCCCGTCAGCAGGCCCACCAGTGGATCACCACCAGCCGTGACCGGTTTGTGAAGGACAGCGGTTTTCTGGCTGGACTGGCCTCCAGTTTGTATGCTGACACCCGCGTTTTTGCCCGGACACTGCTCCGCTCAGTTTCCTTTACCGAAGATGCTGCCAGAGCCTGTATTGTCAAACTGATTGCCCATTTACTGGTGCTTGAACCTCATCAGGCTGAACAAGCCAAAGATATTGCCGAAACGGTCTTTACCGTGTTTAGCGCGCAGTTGCGGACGATTGGACTCAATGTAGTGGCTGATCTGGTGACGCACCCGATGGTTGAAGTTCAGGAACTCGGCGGAAATATTCTGCTCAACCACGAGACCAAAGCCCATAACCTGCCGGAAAGCCTGATTCATGCGCTGATTCAGTCAAATTTTGAAACCATTCGGGCGATTGGGATCCGGTTGCTGAGCGAGTTGCCAGATGAATTGCTCGTCAACCGCAAAGGTGTGTTGCGGGCAATTTGCATTCATGCGCTGCCCGATTTGCGTCAGGCTATCCGGCCTCTTATTCGCCGCCTTGGTGCGGCAGAGACGCATCCTGATTTTATTCTTGGATTTTCGACACTCCTGCTTGAATCGCTTCTCAAACCACAACCCAACGATGGAGTCTACTCACATCTGGTGCTGGTGCTCAAAGAAGACCTCAATCCCATGTGGGGGCGCCAGGTCTCGAAAGAACTGGTCTGGCGGCTCATCAAATCCCGTGCTTCCGCTGCCCAGGATGTTGGCGGCTATTTGCTCAAGCTCAATGTTGCCTGGGCTGAGGAGCTGACAACCGACGACATTACACGGCTGTGCAACCATGAAATGCTCTCAGTTCGTGAAGCAGTTCAGGCGCTGTTTCAGGCCATTGTGCCGCGATTGCGTGGAAATCATGAAGAAATGGGCAAGGCGATCCGGCTGCTTGATTCTAAATGGCCTGATTTGCGGCAGTTTGGGGTGAAAATCTTGCGTGAGGAGTTTTCAGAAAGTGATTTTAACCCGCAGATTCTGGTCAGTTTATGCGATAGTATTCGCCCCGATATCCAGCAATTTGGCCGTGAGATGATCACCCGCTACTTTACCGAAGCCGATGGCCAGGAATATTTGCTCAAGCTCAGCGAGCATCCGTCGGCAACGTTGCAAATGTTTGCCACCAATTATCTGGAAGGATATGCGGCTGGAAACGTCGAACGGCTGGAGCAACTCACCCTATATTTTGTGACTGTGCTTTCACACGTGAACAAAGCCAGGGTGGCGAAAACTCGCATTCTCCAGTTTTTAGAAGCTGAAGCCATCAAAAGTGAAGCCGCCGCTCAACTGGTGGCCGAGGTCATGAGCCGTCAATCGGTGACCATGGCGATTGGCGACAAGGCTTCAACCATTGAAATCATGGTCCGACTTCATCAGAAATACCCATCCATCCCGCTGCCAATGGCAGTCAAACCCACCGAGGTGCGCTATGCAGTTTGACTATGCTTACCGGGGAAACTCAGGTGTTGATAATCAGGCAAACCGCACTGCGCTGTCATTTGCGCCAGACCTGAAGCGTGAGCCGACGTTTTTTGTCGCTGAATTGCGGAAAAACATCGCCTTTCGCGAAGCCATCAGTGCTCTTCACGATGTGGTTGTTTCTGATTTGCGGTTTAAGCCCAAGGATAAAACAGCCTACAAAGAATGGGCTGCCCAACGTGAAGAAGTTGACTGGCAACAAGTTACCTCGATGCGCAAAGAGGTGGCCGAAAAGATAAAAGTCCTGCAAACGGAAATGAATGAACTGAACCAGCGCAGTACCAACCGCTGGGGCCCGTACTGGCAGGCGCAACGTCGGTTCTTTGACTATCTGTATCAAAAAGAACGCGATGTCTGGTTTGTTCTGGATCCGGTCATCACCGTGCATCCCGACGAAGTGTTTTTTGAGTGTTTTAGCCAGGATGAATCAAGCTATGGTCGGCTGGGCGTCAACTATGATGTCTTCAAAAACATTGATGAAGTTTCCTACGGTACGACCAACATTGATTATTCAGCCGCGCTCTATGATGAATTCCAAAAAATCCGCAGTTACAAATCAACTCGCTTTGTGATTGATCCAACTGGGTTTACGGCTGAGACCGGCGAAGATGAAGCCTATAAGGAAGTCAAAATTGACTTGCCGGAGAGCTGGGTGCGTGGATTTTTGCAGGTCAGTTCGGCGATGTCCCTGCCGACCACATCGTTTACGTTGCACCCGATGGACATTCACAATTTGTGTTTTGTGTTGCGACGGCACAAGGAACGCCAGGGGCCACGGTCACTGCGCTATCATTTGACACCCGGCGAACCGGTCAAAATTGTGCTTGAACCCTGGGGAACGGAAATTCTTTGCCCTCGCTCGCCATATCTGGGCAAGGCTCAGGATACGATTCGCGTCTGGGGCCGCCGGAGAATCCATATTTTGGAGCGGTTGATTCCGGTGGCGAAATCCTTCACGGTCCATTTGATGGGAACCGGATTACCATCCTTTTATATTGCTGATCTCGGGGATATGTCGTTCACGCTTGGTTTATCGGGCTGGACCACCAATGACTGGGCCAAAGCCGGGAACTTTGATTTGATGGCGCCCCGAGCCGAAGTTGACGACTATACCAAACGCCTCGTTTTTGAAGCGCTCAAACGTCACTGGGCCGAGCATCCTGACCAGCTTGCGGAACGGTTAAACCTGGACCGGGCGGTTGTTCTCGGTGCACTTGGTGCATTTACTCAGGCGGGTCGGGCCATTTACGATCTCAATAAAGGCGTGTATCGGGCACGTGAACTCAGTCGCGAACCGCTTCCGATGGACAAATTGCGGTTTGCTAACCCGCGTGAAGAAAGTGCCACGCGGCTACTTGTCAAAAATGTAGTGTTGGTGACTGCCAGCCAGGATGGACAGGGGAATCTGGTCCTGCAAGGCAACATTCGCGAGAATAGCCACATGTACCACACCTCGGTCACTATTGATCAGGACGAACGCATGATCAATGCTTCCTGCGGCTGTAACTGGCATCAGCACAACAAGTTGTACAAAGGGCCTTGTGAACACCTGCTGGCGACCCGGCTGCAATACCGGCGTCAAACGGAATCATCGAGGGCCATTGCTTGAATATAGGGCTTGGGGCTAAGGGCCTGGGGTTGACAGAACCAAATAGTGGTTCGTGGTTCGTGGTTAGAAATAAATTCTTTCGAAGAAGAACCAAGAACCAGGCACCAAGCACCAAGAACCAAGAACCAAGAACCAGGAACCAAGAACCAGGAACCAAGAACCAGGAACCAAGAACCAAGCACCAAAAACCAGTTTTCCTTGCAACCCGGACGGTGGATCGCCGTCCTTGCGCGCAGTTTGAACCAGCATCACTGGTCTGCTCTTCACTTTGCACCCGAATGTGCTAATTGCCCAATACCGGTTTGGATGTCCCACATCAAATGTAGGCAATTAGCACATGGGTGCTTGAGTTGAGCAAGCCCAGTCCTGAGAGGTTTTCGAAGGAAAATGGTACTTTCATTGGTCAATAGACTCGGCCCTGAAGGGCCGAGCTTGAGTCGTGTACCCACGACGCCATCCTCGCGGATGGCCCACCGTGGTGGCGTTGCCTCACGCTTC
>DAOQNB010000466.1:0-5484 GCA_035335845.1 Acidobacteriota bacterium
CATGCCCATCCCCCCACATCGTACCAGCACGGGTCAACTCCTGACAGATGACCAGAAGGCAGAAAACCGGCAGACGGTCCACCGGGCCTGGAAACTCCACTTTGACAACATTTACCACGCGCTCAAAAGTGGGTTCTATCAAGGATGGGATTTACATCCGGCACAATTACCCGTTCGATACGCAGCGACCTATTTATTTTTCTTTGAAGGACTTGAACCGGCGGCTGAGCGGTTGCGGAATTTTGTCCACAAAGCAGCACAGGCAACTCGGGTAAGAGATGTGTTTGACGATGCAGCAACCGGCCAGGGATTGCTCAATTTTTTCCTCCGGGCGATCAACTGCGGGGCACTCACTGAAGCTGAAACCATTGAAAGGACAGGTCTTTCCCACGAAGAGCTTCGAAGTCGCTCGTTTCTGAAGATTTTACAGAATCGGAAGTAAGGGTTCAGGGTTCAGGGTTCAGGGTTTTCGAAGGGGACGTGGTTCAAAGCAACAACGTCCTTACACCTTGTCACCTTGTCATCTACCGGTGTTGGAGGGTTATCTGTGCAACCAGTGGGTTTGTTGCTGATTCCAGGCGGGTTTCAAAATCAAGATTTGTTTGTTTGATGTCAGTTTGATTGGATTTGATCCACTCACGGATTTGGAGTGACTGATTCGAAGTAATGATGCCCTCGGGAGAGGTAAGTTTTTTGGTTTGCAATTTTTCGAGCAATTCAACTGGGGTTCGTGAAAAAACCAAAATCAATCGTTCTGCACCAACTGATTTGTCAAACTGGTACCACTGCTGAGGCAGTGAAAGTTTCTGATTACCACCGACCATGGAGTTTTCCTGATTCAGGTGTCGTGCTGGAAAGAGTTGAACCAGATCACCACTGGTGGATTCATTCAACAGGTACAGGTAGCCTGTTTCTGCTGTCTCAACCACAAATTTAAATGAGTCACCCGAGCGATAAATTTCGCGACCTGACGCATTAAATGGAGCGCCGCGCTGGTCGTCAACAATGAGCGAATAACTCAGACTCGTTGAGACCGATGAAGTCGCCGGGGTCACGATTGGATTTGTTCCCGTTCCCTGATGCGGGGGCGGAACGGGTGGTCGTTCAGGTTGCCTTCCCATCCAGGCCGCCACCCCAATTACAGCCACCACGGCAATAATGAAAAACCAGATGCGAGGGTGCCGCCAGGACGGGGTTGGAAGTACAACCTGAACCTGGATTTGCGAAGGTGAAACGACAATCTGACTCGGTACGGATAAACCGCTTTGGGGCGTTACTCCGCCCAAACTGGACATGGCGGGTTGGGAACTTTCTTGACGAATTGAGAGGTCACCGGCCTGGGCCACTTCTTGATTTGCGGCAATAGACAGCGGTTTTTCAGCCGTTTCGCGGAGCGCGGCCATTTGAGCTACTTTTGCCGCTTCGGTCTCTTTTTTGTTGGCTGGCGCCAGGGTTGGGTCAGTATCTTTTTCAACCTCTTCGACCACTTCAATTGGATTAAGTCCAGGCTGGTTGCTGGTTTGAGTTCCTGAACTCCCAGCAAAGGCAAGGTTTAAAGCCGTTGAGAACTCGCGGACTGTCTGATACCGCTTGCTGGGTTCATAACTCAGCGCCTTCATCAACACGGTACTGACCGCTTCGGGCAAATCAGGGCGAAGCTGTTTAGGTGAAATTGGGCCTGAAAGCTGACGCCGAACCAGCAGAACAATCGTGGGTTCTCGAAACGGCGCCACCCCCGTAACAAGCTGGTAAGCAATCACAGCCAGCGCCCACAAATCCACCAGCGGGGTGGCAACAGCGCCGGTTAACTGTTCCGGGGAGGAATACCAGGGGGTTCCAATGCTGGCGCCTTCAACTGTGAGCGAGTCTTCAATCACTGAGTCTTCAACCCGGGCAATCCCTAAATCAATGATCTTCACCTGCTTTCCGCCTCCGGAAAGATTTTGGAGCATGATATTAGTCGGCTTTAAATCGCGGTGGAGAACACCTTCACTGTGAATGGCTTCGAGAGCGCTACTCATCTGGCCAACCATCGAGAGGATTTCGTTTTTGGGAAGCTGACCCTTGCGACGGATGAGTTTATCCAACGACTCGCCGGCAATGTACTCCTGAACCAAAAACAAGTTTCCATCATCGGTCACTCCGCTATCAATGACCTGAACCACATTGGGGTGGGTAATTCGGAGATAGGCTTCACGTTCTCTGAGCAATCGCTGACGGGCTTTGACGGCAAAGCGTTGATTGGCTTTGGCATTGATCAATTTGATGGCGACAGGCCGATTTAAATTTCGCTCATCCAGGGCTCGATAGACCGTTCCCATGCCACCTTCGCCCAGCTTGGCCTGGATAACATAGCGATCACCTAACTTATCATTTGGTTTGAATTCGAAGGCGTTTGATGACATGCGAACTGAAGCAGCTATCGAGGGGGATGGAGATAGATCAATCAATCTGGTCTGATGCGAGGCAATGACCGAAAAAAACCGGTTCAGGGTACAGACGTGAGCAAGCCTGCACCCTGAACTTTTCTTCAACAATAAATCAAGAACTCTTTACTCAAAGTGCCGGACATCAATCTCAGCCTTAAGTAAATCACCCTTATTGGCAAAGTACATCGCCAGGATTTCCTTTGACGGAAGATAAATTTCTTCTTCCTCAATCGTGGTGTAGGTACGTGAACTTAATTCTTCAAGAAATGCCTTGTTCAAGTCTTTGGTTGGGTCTTCAAACGAAGCAATCCGGGTTTTGCTAAACAGCACCGTTAATTTATCGGTTCCAGCCGGAGGATCAATTCTTAATGGACCAATCGTCATTGGTTCATCAGGCAGAACGCGGGCGGGTTTTCCTGGATCCGGGTAAATCAATGACCGGGTAACACCATCGGAACCAAGGTTGACGACATACAGGTACCCTTCCTGTGATACTTCAAAGCACAAATAAATGATGTCTCCCTGGCGAAAATTACGCTGAGGATTGGTGACGCCATATGGTTTTTCCCCGGAAACCGGCTGAATTTTGGTCAGGTTTCGACCAACTTCATATCCAGGGGGAGTTTGGGTTCCTAAAGCCAGAATGCTGTATTTCAATGCCATCATATCTGGCTTCGCAATTGAAATACTGTTTTTTTTCTTTGCGATCTTCAGTTTGGGACGCTTTGGTTTTTCGATTCGGGGTCGAACATTGGTTACCCCAGATGGAGTTTGTTTGGTTTGGGTATCAAAAATACCTCGGGGACTATCTTCTTCCTGTGGTGAAGCCATCAGGCGCGGCATTCCAAGAAAGAGCGCAACACAGAGGCCCAGCAGCAAAACGGAACGTGCAAACATGGACCGACCTCCTTTATGTTCACGAAACAACATGCACGACTAAAATTGTCAATGTGAAATGGTTGTGGCTGTAATGTGTGTTTTTACAGTACTGCGAAGTGGTTTTTCGAGGCAAGGTCATAAAGGCGGAATGAAGAATGAAGAATGAAGAATGAAGAATGAAGCTTCTTATAATCAACAGGTTAGCTATTTCCTTGCTCCCAGTTGAAATTCAATCATCAAACCATTCCTTGCTCGTTGGAAGGTTGGCTTTGCCAGGTTTTTGCTCTTCAAAAACCCGAAACCCGAAACCCGAAACCTATCAATGCATTGTCAGTACCAGATCATTGCGATGGATAACCTCGTCATAGAGCTTATACCCTAATCGGGTTTCAATCTCCGCGGTTTTGGCGCCTTTGATTTTGTCAATATCAGCCGAACCGTATGAAACCAATCCCCGGGCGATTTCCTGACCTTGCTCATCCACACAGGCCACCGGCTCACCGGCCCCAAAACTACCTTCAACCGCCCGGATACCCGACGGAAGCAGGCTTTTGCCACCACGGATGACTGCCTGGCAGGCACCGGCATCCAGCACCAGCCGCCCAGTTGGGTTGAGCGTAAAGGCAATCCAGTGTTTGCGGCTGCTCAGAGCTTCCTGACTTGGAAGAAACAACGTTCCAATCGCTTTTCCAGCAAACAGGTCAATCAGGCAGTGCGGTCGGCGACCACGGGCCAGGAGCGTTGGAATTCCAAACCTCGATGCCGTTCTGGCCGCTTCCAGTTTGGTGACCATCCCGCCCGTTCCAAACGCACTTTTGGTCTCAGCCGCGAGTGAAGCCGTTTGACGGTCCAGGTTTTCAACCAGTGAAATCAATTGTGCGTCGGGGTTGGCTTTGGGGTCGGAATCAAAGAGCCCTTCGATATCCGATAAAATCACCAGCAAATCAGCATCAATCAAATTCGTGACCAGTGAACTCAGGCGATCATTGTCACCGAGTTTGATTTCTTCGACCACCACGGTGTCATTTTCATTGATGATCGGAACCACCCCGAGTTCGAGCAGTGCAAAAAGGGTGTTGCGGGCATTGAGAAATCGCCCACGGTCAACCAAATCGTCCTGGGTCAGCAAAATTTGTGCCGCCTGGAGGTTGTGGGTGGCAAAGTGGCGCTCATACGCCTGCATCAACTGGCTCTGACCAACCGCAGCGGCGGCCTGTTTATAGGGCATGGTTTTGGGGCCGGCGGTCATTCCCAGCCGAACTCGACCTGCCGCAATCGCACCGGAGGACACCAAAACGACCTCCTTGTTGGCCTGGCGAAGATAAGCCACCTGAGTTGTTAAGGAGGCAAATACCTCTTCACTCAAACCGGCCCCGGCATCAACCAGGACGCTGCTGCCGATTTTAATCACAATCCGTTTGACATTTTTTAATGAGAATTTTCGCATGGTTTTTATGTTCAAGTGTTTCAAGAAGATCTGGGCAAGGCTTTCAATTCGAGCAAATCCTCAATTTGGGTAATACACCAGTCAACTTTGGACGCATCAGGGCAGGGCTTGGGAGGATTGCTCTGGAGCCAGACTGACATCATTCCAACTGACTTTGAGCCGAGCACATCGGCGACAAATTGATCTCCGATATAGGCTGTTTTTTCGGCTGGGAGGTTCATCTTTTCAAGCGCAATCTGAAAGATTTTTGCGTCCGGTTTGCGGACATTGACCAGGGTCGAATCAATCACCAGTTCAAAATACTGATCAAAACCAAGATCCTGACACCACCCTTCAGCATTCCCCCAGTTATTGCTGATACAGGCCAGCCGATAATCTGGTGACAATGCCTGGAGCACCTCGCGGCTTCGTTCCAGATACGCGCTGGCATCAACGAGAAACCGACGGGTAATATCAGTGGCATCAACACCTTCCAGCTCCGGGTTGCGTTGATTGACCACATGCCTGACCAGATGTTCAACCGTTTGTTCGAGACTCAGAGACAGTGCCCGTTCATCGAGGGCGAGGGCCCGCCCAGCCTCGATCACAAAGGGGAGAAATTGTTTCCAGGTTACGTGTGGTGCAGATTCCTGAACATACACAAAAAACCGTTCATACCAGGCAATGCCTGGCCCATCCAGAGTACCGCCAAAATCAAAAACCAGAGCTGAAAGTGATTGCTTCATATTT
>DAOQNB010000467.1:0-5482 GCA_035335845.1 Acidobacteriota bacterium
GTTCTGTTGACATTCCTTCGCCGCGTAGCGGTGGCTGACTTGAGACCGGTGCTTCAGCGCCGGGAACTACAACCAGATTTCGGTTTTAACCTGTGAAGTGGGTGTCGGCACGCTAGCCCAGCTCTGGGCTAAAAACCAAACCTTCAATCCAAATCTTGTTGTCGTGTTAAAACCCAATTCCTTCCAAGAACCAGGAACCAGGAACCAAGAACCAGGAACCAGGTTCATTCTGCATTCTCAATTCTGCATTCTCAATTCTGCATTCTTCATTCCTTGCCGCCGCGAGCAACCAGCGCGTTGGCTTTCTGGCTATGTTGCAGGATGCTGGCCCATCCCAGTGGCGTCATCTGGGTGGTATCCCGGTGGTTGACGTTGGCCCCGGCGTCAAGCAGCAGGTCAATGCCTTTAGGATTATCCATCGAATTGGCGGCATACACTGAGAGCGGTGTGCGCCCTTGAATATCCAGCCGCGTGACATCAGCTTTGGCTTTGAGCAACAGTTCGATCATTTCCGGAGAGCGTTCCGCCGCCACGTGCAGCGGCGTTAACTGATTTTCATACACTTCGTTTGGGTCACAGCCTTTGGCCAGAAAGTACCGCACCAGTTCATGGCGACCGCTGACGATTGACCAGCGGAGCGGAGTCATTTGTTGATACGAAACTTCAGATCGCGGTAACACCCACCGGGTGTCAATCCGGGCCCCTGCGTTGACCAGCATTTCCACGGTTTCGAGCGATGAAAATCGAATGGCGACGTTGAGCGGTGCCGTTCGGTCAACAACCTGGGGATTAAGCACCGCCCCATTGTGGATCAACTCGCTTACGGTAGTTGTGTCGTTGGCCCGAATCGCTTCGGTCAATGGGTCCGGACGTAAAATTGGTGTCTGGTTGTCCTG
Source organism: Acidobacteriota bacterium (assembly GCA_035335845.1). Lineage (GTDB taxonomy): Bacteria > Acidobacteriota > Blastocatellia > Chloracidobacteriales > Chloracidobacteriaceae > JACQXX01. The sequence goes on from DAOQNB010000467.1 coordinate 897, forward strand.
AATTTCCTGAGCACTCAGGCCCGGCGAGACCAAAAGAAGTGTGGTCAAGACCAGAAAGAAACGTAAAAAAAGACGATTCATTGGTTAAATCCTCAGTTACCGCAAAAGATAGTGGCTGCGTCACACGGCAGCTTCCTCCCCAATCAGAACCTCAACCATAGCCGATTGAACTCCAAAAGTGAACCCAGGCTCAGGCATTTGGTTGTTTGTCAGCTCATTCTATCGGTTCAACCAATCTCAACCCCGGCATGGTTTCGGAGTCATCTCTGCATTTTGGATTCTGCATTCTCAACTCTTTATCCTTCATTTTGCCCCGAATATGGTCTAATCTAGGGACAACCAGGCCATATTCGTTTCTCGCCCAGAGAATATGACCCAAATCGACTTCGGAACCCTTTCCAAATCTCATCTCAAGCTCCTTGTCCTCGGTCCAACCATTGACGCAATTCGCCCGCTTGGGGCACTCCTGCTGGAGTATTTCTGGATGGTCGAGTTGCTAGAATACTCGACGCTTCACAAATCGGTTGCTCATCCAGAAGTCGGGATTGTCCTGGTTGACCGCCCGGATTCAGATTCTTTTACCTGGTTGCTTGATCGCATTCAAAAACAATATGGGAGCCTGCCGCTGGTTCTGGTGATCTGGCCCGAGCAGGAATCCAGCATTGCCCACCTGTGGGAAGCTGGACAGATCGTGGATTACGTTTATTCTGATCGTCCCTATCGGCTGGTGTCTGCCTTGCGCCGGATTGAGCGCGATGTGGTGATGCCGCACCGTGCAAAACGGGAGGTCAAACGCGGCAAATCCCAGCGTCAGGCTGAAGAACGATTCCGAAAAATCTTTCATTCCAGCCCGGTGGCAATTGCGCTGCTCTCACTGACGGATTCCAAAGTCCTCGATGTCAATCCGGCCTTTTTGCAGATGTGTGGGTACACGCGCGGGGAAGTGGTTGGCCGTCCGCCGCTGGAACTCAATCTGTGGATCAATCTGTCAGACCGCGAGCGCCTGTTGCAGGCAATCAGCTCGGGCAAAACCCCGTTTTTGATCGAAACGCCGTTTCGGTCAAAGTCTGGTGAATTCCGCCAGGCGTCAGGCGCGGTTGAGTTAATCCATCTCGATGAAGGGCCCTGCATTCTGGCCATGTTTTATGACGTCACCGAGCGGCAATTGCGTGAAGGCCAGATGCAATTGCTTGAATCGGCGGTGTTGAACTCGCTGGACGCCATTTTGATTCTGGAGCCGCACCCTGACAACCCGCGTGATATTCGGATTGTCTTTGTCAACGAAGCCTTTACCCGACTGACCGGCTATAGCCGCGAAGAAGCCCTGGGTCAGAGCCTGGCCATAATGCACGGCCCCAAAACCGATCTGAACGAAGTAGCTCGGATCCGGGCCATCCGCCTCGCTGGAAAACCATTTTCCTCCGAGTTGATCCACTACCGCAAAGATGGCACGCCATTCTGGTGCGAAGCCAGTTGCATCCCAGTTTTTGAGCCGGAGCAAAACCTGCGCCGGTGGGTTTTATTCCAGCGTGAAATCACGGAACGAAAAGAATACGAAGCCAAATTGCAGGAACTGAACCAGCATTTGATTGATACCCTGGAGCGGATTTCTGATGGCTTTGTTGCCTTTAACAGCGAGATGGAAATCACTTATGCCAATAAAGTGGCAGAAAATCTGACGGGCGTTCCGCTTGAGAAGTTACTGGGGCGAAACCTGCTGATTTATTTTCCGCAAGCGACCAATAACTTTTTTTACACCAATTATTTGACCGCACTGCGCGAACAGCGTCCCGTTCATTTCGAAGCCTTTTCCGAAGTGTTCCGAGGCTGGTACGAAGTCCATGCGTACCCATCAGCCAACGGGCTCTCAGTGTTTTTCCGTGACGTGAGCGAACGTTATCGCCTCGAAGCCGAATACCGCAAAACCGCGCATCTTGAATCCCTGGCCGATCAGGTCGGGGAAGTCGCCCAGGAGTTTGAACAGGTGCTCACCCGAATGCAGGCCAGCGTCCGGCATGTCCAGGAGCTGACGGAAGGTCTCCCGAAAGTGACCAAACCGATGGAACTCCTGGTTGAGTCAAGCCACCAGTCAAGCCACCTGGCCGGGCGGCTGCTGGTCTTGTCTCAAGAGCGAACCCTGCCTGAAGCGAAAGAAGAGTCCTGAGCCTGGTTGCCTCTGAATTGCATTGATGAGCCAAAGGTTGATGACCTTTGGCTTTTGGCGTTGGATTTGCTCGGTTTTGGAAGAGCGCTTCATTTCTGTCAGGTTCATTCCGCAGTGCGTCTTGCGCATTGTGTTCCAGCAAAAAATCAAGTGTTGATTTGAAACGACTTATTCAGGTTGGTTGGCTAGAGTGTAAGCCCTGCCTGCAAGGAGGAGACCCATGACGATGACATTTTTAGTCAATCACCGGTTTGACCGGGTGACAAAAAAAGGGCTGGTTTTTGCTGTCGTGGTGCTCTGTCTTCTGATTTGCCACAGCGCCACACATCGGTTTTCATTGGAAGATACATATTTTCCGGCTCAGAGCAAAGCATATGACGGGCCATGCTCCATTGACATCACAGGTGCTGGACAAGTGAAAAAAGCTGCCGCCCCAAAAACGCATCCGGATTCAGGAATTGAACTGGTGTTGAGGCAGGATAAAGCCTGTTTTTATCAGGGGGATAACGTGTGGCTGGAAATGAAAATGACCAACACCTCAAAACAGAGTGTCGCCATCGAACCCTGTCTCAGTCGGTTTTTCACCCTTCCAACTCAGGAAATGCACTTTGATGTCAGAAACGAGCGTCACGAGCCCGTTCCACAATTGCTGACCGCCTTCCCATCCACCATCAGGTGGTCAAAGCACCGAAGTACTCCAAAAAAAGCAATCAAACCGTCAGAGAATTACAGTCAATCCTTTTGCCTGAATGTTTTATTTGATCTCACTCAACCAGGTCTCTATTCGGTTGAACTTGAGCAACTTGTGCATTGTGAAGACGGAACGCCCGTTCACCTGACATCAAACCAGGTCTGGTTTCAGATTTTTGAGGATCAGACCATATCTGAGTTTGGCGAACCGGTCTCAGCCATTGGGTTGGTTACTTCTCAAGGCATGACGTCTAGGGGAGAAATCACATGTTTGCTGGCGTACCGGTTACATCTTGGGCTCCAGAAACAAGTATTTGAAATTTGGGATCCAATCAATGTGGATCTGGCTTTTTTGAACCCAACCAAAAAAGTTATAGTCCTGGAAGACTTTCACATCCTGTTTATGTGTCTTGAGTTTGAAATTCTCCGGGAAAATGGGCAACCGGTATCAAAGACTCAACTTTGTCGCTATTTGGAGAAAGGTCCGGCTTTCTTTCATGATGAATCCAACCAGCTTCCACCGCTGGCATCGGTTTTCTACAGGCTTCCGCTCAAGAAATTGTTTGAGATCAACGAGCGTGGAACCTATGTCATGACGGTCCGCATGAAATTACCCAACAACCGTGTGGCGACTTCAAATCAAATCCGTTTTACCGTCCAGGGGAGCTGGCTCCCAAAGTGGTTCTGAGGTGACGTTTATGCCCAATCACACTTCAACTCGAACTTTCAAAATTGTGCAGGAACACAGCCCCAGACGGTGTGAGGTATGCCATCAGGCTGATCAATTTGACCCTGAGACCAGCCACTGTTTGCGATGTCAGACAGTGTTCAAACCGGTTTTAACCGCGACCCAGAGACAGTCTTCAGGTTTACTCAGATTACAAAACCGGCCCCAGCAACTGACATTTTCCAGTGTTACTTTCATTGTCAAATCAGCACTCAGTCGCGGCTCAATCCGGTCGTTTGCGCAAGTATTTGGTGTGGTGGTTGGGGTTGAACTTCCACTGGCAGGACTGGCCTGGATGCTCGGGCGATGGGGAAGCCCATGGTTGTGGCCCCTGTATTTGATTGCGGCTCCAGTTTCAATGTGGGGTGCCGAATGTGTGATTTCCAGGCTGGTCGCCGATTCAATTCTGGGAAATCAGTGTTCCATTTTTGAAGCAGTTCGCACGATCTGGAATCGCCGGATTGCATTCCTGAGTGACGTGCTCGACGATGCTTTCGACGGCCCCTTCTATCGGTGGTCAATGGTTGTGGTCGGTGTCACCATTGGGGCATTGGTTGGTGAGGTGTTCCGCCGTGAAATGGCATTTGGCGTCATGTTTGGTTTGTATCTTTGGATTGGGGTGAGTGTATGTACCCAAAGAGCCTTTTCCCGGAGCTTTTTGGTCAATCAGGTATCAATTCTCGACCAGGAAGTTGAGTCTGACGTCTGGCACAAAAGCTCTCAGCTTGGCGAGCAACGAATGTTCAAACTGTGGAATGCGGCCCTGTGGTTTGTTCGGATTGGACTGGCATCACTGGTGGTAGCTCCCAGCCTGAGTCAGGTTCTCAGTTTGTCCAGTCCGCTGATCTGGTATCCGATGCTGCCGGTCTACCTGGCTGAACAGCAAGTCGTTTGTTTTCTGATTCTGGTTTTTCTCAAACTTCTTATCTTGCCAACATGGCTGGCTTTGAAGGTTCATCTCTACTTTGTGCTTCGTGAGCAATCACCTGTCGCTTCGAAATAACG
>DAOQNB010000468.1:0-5481 GCA_035335845.1 Acidobacteriota bacterium
CCGGAACCCGGAACCCGGAACCCGGAACCCGGAACCCGGAACCCGGAACCCGGATATTTCCTGCTTCCTTCCTGGGGCGCCGCCATTGGCCGACGTGAAGAACCGGTTGCCGATGAGCGGGGCCGTTTATCGAGAAGTCCTCGTCTGGGTCAACTATGGTCGGTAGTATCGTGTCCACTTCGTTCAAAAACAAAAGTATCGAGCACTCTTCAGTTATGGCCTGGGTTGTCTCCAAGCATTTTGTTTTTGAACGAACATTTTTTCACTGAGGAGAACCCGTCATGATTGTGAAAGTAACCCGAGTTTTGTGGGCACAGGTGGTGCTGCTGGGGGTATTGATGATATGTCCGGTCCTGTATGCCGCTCAATCTCCCGAAACCGAGGCCGTCAAAATTCCAATTGAAAACTATTTCAAGGCTCAAGCCACTGGTGACGCCGAATACATCAGAAAGGCATTTCACCCGGAAGCCAAATTGTTTTTCATCCGCGAAGGAAAATTCGCACAACTTACCCTGGCTGAATTTGCAGATCGGTTTACTGGAAAAGCTGCTCCAGACGAAGCCCAACGCAAACGCCGGATTGACTCGATTGATATCACTGGCAATGTCGCTGTGGTCAAAGTGGTGCTCGAATATCCCACGGTGACCTTTACGGATTACATGTCCATGCTCAAAATTGAAGGTGAGTGGAAAATCGTCAACAAAACCTTTTATGCCCAGCCCAAAAAATGAACACCCCGCACACAAAATTCAACCACTTGCTTGAAGGTGGTTCGCTTTCCTTTTGGCGGCTGCAAATCAGCGGCTGGTTGTTTTATGGCGTGATGATTTATGTGACCTTCCTGACCGTTGCGGCTGAGGGTACCTGGCTCAGGTTGTTTTATATCAAGGCGTTCCGGACGGTCATCGGTTTTACCCTGACCAGTTTGCTTCGTCTGGCATATCGAAGCGTCCCCGACACCTGGACGATGCGCCAGGTGTCAGGGTGTGTTTTAGGTAGCTCGGTTATCGGGGCTGGGTTGTGGATGCTGATTGAATTTGCCGCCCTTGAATTGATCTATGACAGCTTCAATTTTTGGAAATCGGTGGCTGGATCCCAACGCGTGGTTCTGGATTACTCGATTACACTGATCGCCTGGAGCGCGCTCTATTTTGGCTTAAAATCCTGGCTTGCGTGGCAGAGTGAGCACGACCGGGCGCTACAGGCACAGGCCCTGGCCCGCGAAGCCCAACTGGAACTGCTGCGCTATCAACTCAACCCACACTTTTTATTTAATGCGCTCAATTCAATCCGGGCTTCGATTGATGAAGATAAAGCCCGATCAAAACGACTGGTGACTGAATTTTCTGAATTCCTGCGTTTTTCATTGCTCAGCGGCAATCACCCAACCATCCGGCTCGAAGAGGAAATCGAAGCCATCGAAAATTACCTTGCCATCGAGAAAATTCGGTTTGAAGAGAAGCTGCACGTGATAATTGACATTGCCCCGGAGGCAAAAGGGTTTCAACTGCCTGCGTTTTTGATTCATCCGCTGGTCGAAAATGCCATCAAGCACAGCACTATGAACCGATCAGCACCCCTCCAACTCAGGATTTCAGCCAGAATCGAACGTGACAAACTGATGATCGAAGTTGCCAATACCGGGCGGTTGCGGCCTCCAGCAACCACCAATGGCACGGGGGTTGGGTTAAACAACATTCGAGCCCGGCTGGCGCACCATTTTTCACAGAGGAGCCATTTTGAGTTGCGTGAGGATGGTGACTGGATCCGAGCGATCATTGAAATTTCACCTGTGAGCGAACGTCACCATGCCTGAAGGATTGAAAGCACTGATTGTTGATGATGAACGACTGGCCCGACGGGAACTCCGATCAATGCTGGCCGAATTTCCACAGGTTGAAATCCTGGGTGAAGCTGAATCGGTTGATCAGGCAATTGAGTTGATTCAACTCCACGATCCGGAGGTTGTCTTTCTCGATATTCAGTTGTCTGGTGAAACCGGGTTTGATCTGCTGGAGCGCTCACCTGGTGGCTACAAAGTGGTGTTTGTGACCGCCTTTGACAGCTATGCGATCCGGGCATTTGACGTCAATGCCCTTGATTATCTGCTCAAGCCGATTCATCCAACCCGGCTGGAGCGAGCCATTGAGCGGTTGACCAATCCCGAAGCGATACGAACGGCCTCTCCGGTGCGTCCACTAACCTACGATGACCGCTTGTTTCTGGAAGTTGATGGTCAGTCCCGGTTTCTCAAAGTCAACGCCATCGTGTGTATTCAGGCGGCCTCGGATTATTCTGAAATTTTTACTCTTGATGGGCGTCGGCTGATGGTGTTGAAACCGTTGCGTGAATGGGAAGAACGCCTTCCTGAGCAATATTTTGCCCGCATTCATCGCTCAGCGATTATCAACCTGGAGTTTGTTGAACACATCGAGAACTGGTCACATCGGGCCTGTCGCGTTTTTTTGCGGAATATGGCTGAGCCGCTTGTGATGAGCCGTCGCTATGTGACCCGACTGAAATTGAAATTTGGATAGATGAAGACAAAAAAAGGCCCAGAACCTTCGTCACTCAGGTCATGTTGATCTGGATGACGGATGTTCTGGGCCGAAATGCTTTTCAAGAAGCTATGCGTTCGATAAAGGTAAGCGAACCTTGCAATGCTGCCTCTTACGGAGGCAGTCAGTCAGATTGGATTTAGGGGGTGGGGAAAAAAACGTCATAAGACCTGAATTGATAAAATTATTGCGAAGAAAAGAAGAACGGACGCGGAATATTTCTACGCACCTCAAAGGTTGCTGTCCTGTTCTACCCCAAGTAATCCGCGTCCGTGCTGTGTTTTTCTGCTGTTTCCCGAGAGGAGGAAAACCACATGCTCGATGGCTTAGATATATTCAAACAGCGTGCCAGAACTTTAAAAGATAAGATTATTACCTATAAGTACTTGTCTATCTGTTATTTATCATTTATTTAGAAAAAATCGGTCACCTTGAATCGGTCAGGTACTTAAATTACTCTGTTGCAGTTCATTGCCTCAAATTGTTTCATATGTCTCAATATGAACTGATACCTCTGGTTTTTTCTGGATCCAGGGTTCGGTGGCTTGAAATTTGCATAGTTCATAAAAAGAGATGTAACCAGAGACTGGATCCCCCAGGGTCTGTTGCATCTGGTCAGGAACTTCTGGCTCGATGGAAATGATGGTTTCAGCGAGTACAGGTTCTCATTGTGAACTCATCGCACCGGCGTGCGACGTTCGATTTTTGTTGCAAAACAAGCAGTTGTTTCACCCCTGAACCCGGCGCCAAAAGCGACACGTTCAGTAAACCAGAAAGCATCTCAGCCAATGGAAATGGAATTGGATCCTCTGTTTGGAAGTTTGATGACCAAAGGGGATAGCCTCTATGTCAGTAACCGATGCTTTCCATTACACGTGGTGTCATGTGTGGAGGCTGTTTCGCAAAGATTTGGGTTTCTTTCTTTTTCGAATGGTGATAATTTCCCACTGACTTGTGAATCCCTCACAAGATTCTCAAAGATGCTTACTCATCATTCACTTTCACTTCATCATATTAACTTGAACTTATCCGGTTGCCTCTCGGAAGGGGCGAGGTGTCCTTTCCTGGTATTGGAACAAGGAGGAATTTTCTTGTGGAGACCAAAACTCAATTCGAATCACCCCAACCTTCGTCAGTGATTCCAGACTATGTGACCAATCCCAAGCTCAAAGCCTGGGTCGAAAAAATGGTGGCGCTGTGTACGCCCGATTCGGTGTACTGGTGCGACGGTTCAGAAGAAGAATATGACCGGCTCTGTGAACAGATGGTCCAGGCGGGTACTTTTAAGCGATTGAACCAGGAAAAACGACCCAACAGTTTTCTGGCCCTTTCAGATCCGAGCGATGTGGCCCGGGTTGAAGACCGGACGTTTATTTGTAGCTCCCGCAAGGCCGATGCCGGTCCAAACAACAACTGGGCGGACCCGAAGGAAATGAAAGCAACCTTAAACGGCTTGTTTTCAGGTTCAATGAAGGGACGCACCATGTATGTGATCCCGTTCAGCATGGGACCGCTTGGTTCACCAATGGCTCAAATCGGGATTGAAATCACCGATTCGCCCTATGTAGTGGTCAATATGAAGATTATGACCCGCATGGGCCGCAAAGTGCTCGATATTTTAGGTGATGGCAGTTTTGTCCCCTGTCTGCACTCAGTTGGGATGCCATTAGAGCCGGGACAGGCTGACATTTCGTGGCCGTGCAATCCGACCGTGAAATATATCGTTCATTTCCCAGAAGAACGCTCAATCTGGTCCTACGGGAGCGGCTACGGCGGAAATGCCTTGCTTGGCAAAAAATGTCTGGCCTTACGCATTGCCTCCGTCATGGGACGCGATGAAGGCTGGCTGGCCGAGCATATGCTGATTCTGGGGGTCGAAGCGCCAGATGGTGAAAAAACCTATGTTGCCGCTGCCTTCCCCAGCGCCTGTGGAAAAACCAATTTTGCCATGTTGGTGCCGCCCAAGGGGTTTGAAGGCTGGAAAGTGACGACGGTGGGCGATGATATTGCCTGGATCAAACCGGGTCCAGACGGCAAGTTGTATGCCATCAACCCTGAAGCCGGGTACTTTGGTGTGGCCCCAGGCACTTCGGTCAAGTCCAATCCGAATGCCATGGCTTCGATTGAAAAAAACACCATCTTTACCAATGTGGCGCTGACCCCAGATGGTGATGTGTGGTGGGAAGACATGACCGATGAGCCACCCGCAAGCTGCATTGACTGGCAAGGAAATGAATGGACACCAGGTTGCGGGCGCAAGGCCGCGCATCCAAATTCGCGTTTCACCGCTCCAGCCAGACAGTGTCCATCTATTGACAAAAATTGGGAAAGCCCCAATGGCGTACCCATCAGTGCCTTAATTTTCGGCGGGCGGCGTGCAACGGCGATTCCACTGGTGTATCAAGCTGTAAACTGGAACTTTGGCGTGTATCTCGCCGCAACCGTTGGTTCCGAAATGACAGCCGCAGCCTTTGGAAACATTGGGCAGGTTCGTCGTGATCCAATGGCGATGTTGCCGTTCTGTGGCTATCACATGGGCGATTACTTTAATCACTGGCTGCAAATCGGTCGTGGCATTCCAAACCCGCCACGCATTTTCTGTGTCAACTGGTTCCGCAAAGACGCCGACGGCAAGTTCAGCGCCGCCTTGACCACCGTGAGTCTCGCCGACCTGCCCGATGAAGACGTACTGGTCGATATCGATTTCTCGACCGTCAATTACAAGGACGGCCTGGCCGTCACCAACACCTTCCCGATCTGCGCCAAGCTGCCGATGGTGTGCGGCATCGATCTCGCCGGCACGGTGGTCGAGTCGCGCTCGTCGAAATGGAAGGCCGGCGACCGCGTGCTGGTGAACGGCTACGGCTTGTCCGAGCGCCACTGGGGCGCCTACGCGCAAAAGCAGCGCGTCAATGCCGATTTC
>DAOQNB010000469.1:0-5478 GCA_035335845.1 Acidobacteriota bacterium
GAAGAATTGAGAATGAAGAATGAAGAATTGAGAATGAAGAATGAAGAATTGAGAAGGTTAGCCTCTTCTTTTCTCCATTCTCCATTCTTCATTCTCCATTCTTCATTTATCGCCGATCTTCCTTGGCTGCGGTGTAACCAGCCCGCGTTCGCACAATCAATTTGCGTTTCGGGTCAACGGCCTTGACGCTGATTTTGCGATAGGTGCCGTCGGCTTTGTCATTGGTTGGGGTATAGCTCAACGTGTACTGGGTTCGCAGGTCGGTGTTGATTTGCCGCGCTATGTCGTCTAATTCGGCCAGAGACTGCGGGAAGAACGCCCGGCCACCTGTTTCATTGGCCAGACTGGAAATCAGTTCTACAGCCTTCTCACGCTGTGATTTCCGAAAGATCCCGCCCGAATCCGGCAATTCATCCGGAAATCCAACGATATAGACCTGAACATCGTACTCGTGCATCAACTGAATCAGGTCTTTGGTTTTATAGAAACTGTCGCGTTCATCGCCATCTGACATCACAATGACTGCTTTCCGGCGGTTTTTGCCTTCTTTGTGGGCATATTCGGTTGAGACTGCCAGGGCATCGAGCATCGCCGTTCCACTATTGGCAATCAGGTTGTCGAGTGCATCCTGGATGTCGGCAACTCGCGTGGTAAACTCTTCAACCAGTTCAGCTTTCTCCTTGAAATCCACCACGAAAAACTCATCCCCTTTTTTGGCCGATTTGGTCATATAGAGGGCCGCTTTGACAACTGTCTGGAGCTTGGGGCGCATTGAACCGCTGGTATCAATCACAAACCCAAGACTGACCGGCGCTTCTTCACGGGTACAACTTTCGATGGTTTGCAAAACCTGATCTTCATAGACCTGGAAGTTTTCTTTGGTGAGATCACCCACAAAATGATTGTCTTTGTCAAAAACCGCCACATCCAGCAGGACCAGGTCAGATTTGATCAGAATCCCGTCATCATCTGACTGGGCGCCAGGGCTTTTTTTCAGAGCTGGTTTGGTGGGGCGCTCATCTTTTTGGCCAGAGGATTGGGCCATAGCAGGGATTGGAACGGCACAATATTCAACCAGGCCAAATGGAATCAAAAGAGCCATTGAAATCAGCCAGGCAGTCAGACGACGGGAACCAACGCAATAGGACGACATAGCGCGCACATACCTCCAGACAGAAAAACCAGTTCAGATAGAAAAATTGTTGATTGGTAGACAAGAACTCCAAACCATTAAGGAAAGCACGAACCAATGTGGGAAGCCAGTTTCTGTCCCCAGCCTCATGTCGGATTCTTACAGAGCTTTATGGCGTTGTCTATTTGGCAATTACGAAAAAGGTCTTAGCTTTAAGGTATTTCGAGAAATTCGAAGTTTGACGGGTACACTCACCCGCTGATCTGATTTAAACGCATCAGGATTTTTCCAAAGCCACACAAGCGCTTAGAAAAAGCCTGTGGATTTCTTCTTGTGCTCCCCCCTTCGCTATGCTAGTCTGGCAATTGCTCAAAAGAACTTTTTTCCAGCCTAAGTCAATGTAAGGTAACAACTTACAGTTTTCCTTTAAGTCTTCAACACCCTCATTTTGCCCTGTGGAAAACCTGTGGAAAACCTGTGGAAAAAGTTCCTTTTTCACTTTTGAAACAAGCGATTTAACCCTCAAATATTTCAGACTTGGTTGAAGAGTTGCAGTATGGATAAAACTCAATGGGAAGCTTTTTTGTTAGAACTCGAAAAGCGGATTAACCATGAAAGCTTCAATACCTGGTTTAAACCTTTGACGTTTCATTCGAGCACCGATGCAGAGTACAACATCGGCGTTCCAAATGAGTTATTTCGAAACTGGATTGAAGAACACTATAGCGAGATTTTAGAAGAGTCACTGGTTGCGATTGGGATTTCTCATTTGGTGCCAGCCCTGGTCATCACCGATCAGGCAACCGAAGCCACAGCCAACAATCAGAGTGCAGCAGTTCCAGATATTTACCACCCACCAACCAATGGGTCGCGTTCACTCTATCCGGCTGAACCGGCCAACTCAAACGCCAATACCCGGTATCTGGACCTGGAGCCCACTGAGTTACCGCTCAATCCGAAATACACGTTTGAAACCTTTGTGGTCGGTTCGTGCAATCAATTTGCCCATGCCGCCGCCATGGCAGTGGCCGATGCCCCATCCCGGACCTACAACCCGCTCTTTGTCTATGGAGGAGTGGGCTTGGGTAAAACCCATTTGATGCATGCGATTGGACAGGCCGTCCGGGAACGCAATAACCAGTTGCGACTGGCCTATATCTCATCAGAAAAATTTATGAATGAGCTCATCAATGCCATTCGGTATGATCGGGCCCAGATGTTCCGAGAAAAGTACCGAGGAATTGATGTCTTAATGATTGATGACATTCAGTTTATCGCCGGGAAAGAACGAACGCAGGAAGAATTTTTCCATACGTTTAATGCGCTCTATGATGCGCAAAAGCAGATTGTCATCTCAAGTGATTGCCCGCCACGCGAAATTCCAACCCTTGAAGAACGACTCCATTCCCGATTTGAATGGGGGCTGATTGCCGACCTGCAGCCGCCGGACCTGGAAACAAAAGTCGCGATTCTCAAGCGAAAAGCCGAAATCGAACGCGTTGACCTCTCAGATAATGTCGCGCTCTTTGTCGCAGGAAAAATTAAATCCAATATCCGCGAACTGGAAGGCTCACTGATCCGCCTCGTGGCCTATGCCTCACTCAACCACCGTCCGATTGATATCGAACTCTGCAAACAGGTCCTCAATATTGAAGAAGACGAACGCATCATTACGGTTGAAATGATTCAGCGTGTCGTGGCTGATCATTATGGACTGCGCCCAGGGGATCTGAAGCTCAAAAACAACTCACGCAATATTGCGATTCCACGTCAGGTGGCCATGTATTTATGTAAACAGCTTACCTCGCGCAGTCTGCCGGAGATCGGTCGCGAATTTGGCAATAAACACCACACCACAGTGTTACACAGCATTGAAAAAATCGGTCAGCTCTATCATTCCCAGGGAGATTTCCACCGACTCATTAACAGCCTGATCAGCACACTGAAATAGGATCCAAACCTGGAACCGCTCGTCATGCACTAAAGTCTTCTGTCTGAAGACGTTACGTGTTCCAAGGCACACCATACTTCCGTATAAAATAGCAGTGAATTAAAAAACACAACGAATAGTGAGAAGTGAAGTTCCCTGCAAACGATCAAAAACCGGGGAAAACCATGAGTTTTCCACAGGTTTTTCCACAGGCATGCAGTACTTATCATATTTGGTTTCAATAACTTCTATTTTTTTCCACAGGCACTCTCAAAACACCCTGTGGAAAACTCGGAAAATCTGTGGAAAACTCGTCAAACCTGTGGAAAACTTTTTGGGGTCAAAAAAGTTTTCCACAGGCTCAGGGAGTTTTCCACATGTTTTCCACAGGTTTTTCCACAGGCTGGACCCTATTTAATTAGTTCTCAGTAAAAGACTTCCCCGAGTTTTCCTTTTTTTCCACAGGCCCTACTACTACTACTAGGGATTTATATATAAAATGTATTTATAGTAAGTATAGTAGTAAGCACTCGCAGGCATGGGTCATCTGAAAAAATTTCAAAAGTCAAAAAAATCCCGTTTCAACGCAAAAACCTCATATTCGAATTGCCGCTTTTTGAACTTCGCTTGCCAGCGTCTTTTCCTGTGGTCCTCGAACTTTGATGGAAACATCAAAAATGGATTCAAACATCGAGGCATTGCGTTCGGCACACCAGGTTTCAATTTCGCAGGCGGTTGACGCCAGGGCATCAATCTGGAGCTTTTTTCCTTGAAGTTTGACCTTGAGATCTGAAACCACGCCCAAATGTCGGCGATCAAGCCCATCCGCGATTCTCAGGATGGCCGATAGTTTACGAACCACTTCGCGCTGAAATGGCGTCAGAGCCATAAATTCGACGTGTTTGGACTTCGGGGTTGATCCACGGTGATAACGTGCAATGTTGGCCAGTATAGCGACTTCGTGGCTATGAAATCCTGGGAGTTCGGCATGCCGAATCAGGTACATCGCGTGTTTGTGGTGGCTGTTGTGGGCAATGTGGTAGCCAATGTCGTGCAAAATTGCCGCATATTCGAGTAATTCCCGTTCGACATAGCCCAGTTTGTGCAGCATTTGGGTCTCGTCAAAGAGCCGCCGGGCCAGATAGGCAGTGTGGTGAGAGTGACGTTCTTCAAATTCATACCGTCTGGCCACTGACAGCACACTCCTGGCTCGAATACTCTCCTGGTTTTGAAGCTGGAATAGCGAGGGATGAGCCGAGGCTGGTTCACGGTGAGCCTGGGCTGAGAGAATGTGTGGTTCATTTTCACGCAGGTAATTGAGGATGATCCCTTCCCTGAGTGACCAGTCACAGGTTGTGAGTTCTTTGGCGCCGAGTTCCTTCAAGATCGTTTCCAACAAAATTCCACCCGCAATGATGATGTCAGCGCGGCGACTATCAAGACCGGGCATTCGACGGCGTTCTTTGAGCGATGTTTTGTGGAGTTGTTTGTTGATTGTTTCCAATCCGGCCAGCGACAGATTGAGACTAAATGGAGTGTAATCTGGTGACCGATCTTCAATCCGGTCAGTTTTGGTTTGGGCGGCTGCATTGGCCAGCGCCAGAATCGTGCCAGATGTCCCAATCACAGCGGCAAACCCCCCGGCCTGTTTGATTTCACGAACCGTTCGCGCCAGGCTGCTCCGAATATGGGTAATTGTGGCCTGGATTGTTTCGCGGGTCGGAGGTCCTGATTTGGTGGCGGCAAAAAATTGTTCTTGAAGCCGAACGGCCCCTAATTTAACTGACAACAGTAGTTCCGGTTCTTTGCCACGCGTCAGGATAAACTCGGTGCTCCCCCCGCCAATATCAATGATCAATCCCCGTTTTTGATGAAAATCGGTTACCTCACTGACCGCCAGCGAAATCAGGCGGGCTTCTTCGACCCCAGGAATGATTTCAATATCGAGGCCGGTTTCTTTTTTGACCCGGTTGAGAAAGTCTTCGCGGTTCCAGGCTTCGCGGACGGCACTGGTGGCTGTGACCAGAATCGGATGTGCTTGATGGGCATTGGCCAGTTCCGCAAATCGCTGCAGAACCCGGATCGCGACGTTCATGCGGCGAGTTGCCAGATGGTGAGTTTGGAGCGTTCCGGCTGCCAGTCGGACCATTTCCTTTTCCCGGTCAATAATATGCAGGTGCTGGCCAGGACGAATTTCAGCAATGATCAGGTGGATTGAGTTCGAGCCGATATCAATGGCTGCGATCCGGCGATTGACAGGAGATGATGTTGATTCAATCACAAATGCCTCTTCGAGTTCGGGGGTCAGGTGAAGACATTGGGCTCAGGGCTGAAGAAAACGGGCTTGGGGCTGAAGACTTCGGGCTCAGGGCTGAAGAAAACGGGCTTGGGGCTGAAGACTTCGGGCTCAGGGCTG
>DAOQNB010000470.1:0-5463 GCA_035335845.1 Acidobacteriota bacterium
CCCAAGCCCGAAGTCTTCAGCCCTGGTTTTTTCAGCCCTGGTTTTTTCAGCTTCCAAACCGGAATTCAAACCGCCGCCAGTTGGAATAGTCTTTGCGTTGAGCTTGCCTGGCCAGATATTGGCCAAGTTTCTGTTTTAAGTCAGAGAATTTTTGGGGTTCCAGGTCCGCCAGATTTCGCTGCTCCATCGGATCCTGTTTTAAATGATAGAGTTGCCAGTTGCTTCCGACGCGGTCGTAAATGATTTTCCATTCACCCTCGATCAGCGACCAGGCAAAGAAGGTGCCTTCCGGAATATTGCGCGGTGTCTCGCAAATGACGTGTGGATGCGCCGCCACTTCACCTCGCGCCAGCTTGACGATGTCAATTCCTTCATACTGGTTTGGTGGGGTAATTCCAGCATAGGCCAGCATGGTTGGGGCAATATCCACGTGAGAAACCGGCATGGTCAGCCGTTTTGGTTCGGCACCGGGTGCATAAACCCAGAAGGGCACAAACACCTGTTCAATGTAGGGCAGGCAGCCGTGTTCGAGGGCGCCGTGTTCGTTAAAGCCTTCGCCATGATCAGAGGTGAAGGCAATCAGCGTGTTGTTTAACAGTCCTGATTCCTGTAAGTAGCTGAGCAACCGACCAATGTGCAGGTCCGTGAAGGTAATTTCACTGTCATAAATGTCCGGGTCCGTTTCGCCATAGCCACATTCGGCGTGGGCTTCGTACGGCGCGTGTGGATCCGTGTAGTGAATCCAGGCAAAAAACGGCCCTTTGTCTTTCATCCGTTTGAGCAAATCAATTGACCGGTCGGTCATTTCGTCCGCTTTCCAGAAGCGAGCTTCTTCGTGGGTAATTTCCTGATAGCTCTCCATCATGATTTGCTTGTATTCAAACCAGCGACCTTTATAGAGCCAGGTTTTGGTCTTCGGACTGGTAATAAAAGCGGTTTGATACCCCTTGTCAGCAAACAATTTGGCGACTGTTGGCACACTGTTGTCAAAAATGCCGTCGCCCTGGGCTGAGCGCATAATTGAAGAAAACGAATGGCCGGTGTTGGTGCCGCTACTGTAGCCGTGTTCGCAAAAAATGCTCTGTTTGGCAAATCGGTCCAGATTGGGCGTTGTGTGCCGCTTGTAGCCATAAATGCTCATATGGTCTGCCCGCAACGTGTCAATCGAGAGAAAAATCACGTTTCGCGGGCCAGTCGCAGCGGTTGAAAGCGGGGTTGTGACCGATCCGCCCAATGCCGTGGTTGCGGTTGAGAGCGCTGAGGTCAATGTTTGTTTGATAGATTGGGAGGCAGCCGCACCAGATCCAGTCTGGTCTTTCTTTTCGGCGGCGGAAACCGGTGGCACCGGGATCAAATCGTGCGTGTCGGTTTTGACCGGTGGCGGGATATTTTTGGCGATAACCGAGGTGAAGTCTTTTTGCTCGCCGTCAGTGAGTGATCGAGCAAAGTTCACATATCGCTTGGCCACCACGCCGCGCCGCCAGAAGAGCGATTTTAAATTCTGGTTCGTCTCATATTGCTGCAACGCAAACACTGAGGCGCCAACCACCGCCAGCACCAGCACTCCAATCACCGCCCCTCCAAATCGCGTGACAATGACCAGCCGGTACAAAATAGCCGAGAGTATCAGAGAAGAGGTCAAGGCTGTCAGATACATTGGGACGTGAAAGCTCAAATCCCGACGAGTGACCATAATGTTGGCATCGGCAAAATAACTCACCACCAGCAGCCACAGCCCGGCAAGTGCTAAAACAGGATATAAAATCTGTGGGTTGAGCAGTTTGGCCAACCGATGCGACCATTTTGGAGATGGGGTTTGCTGGGAATCCGGGAGCAGATAGGTGGTCGCCAGTTCATCCAGCACACAAAACAGGAAGGTCAACCCTGCCAGGATTAAGGCAGTCGAAATCTTGCGATGGCCAAACACCAGCCGAAATGCCCACATTTTTTCGGTTGCGCCAGCAAACATGCCATACAGCGGATCACTGAAATACGCCGGAAAGAGAACGGCGAGCACGCCAAAGAAGGCAAATACGGCAGCCATTCCAAGCACCCGTTGCCGCCAGTGGCCAGGGAGTTCAAATTTCCCAATTCGGTTGGGAGTTTCACCTGAGGTGAATTGAAACCCAACGAGCCGAAGACTGGACGTGAGACCAAGAAACAACCCCCAGAGCGGGCCGCCAAGGGCGGTAAACACAAAATACAGCCAGAAGATTTTGCTTTCGCCAGGCTGAACAAAGTTATGTTTGAGCGAAAAGGTGCGTTCGATGCCTTCCACCAGCCAGAGGATACAGCCTGACAGAAAGCCGGTTACAAGGTAGAAAAAAAGTCGTGACTTGATGTGTGCGGAAATGGGTACTGCCTTTGAATTCATAGACCTACAGAAAAACTGCTTGGGATTATTGGGGCTAAAGAAGCCGGGCATAGGGTTTGGGGCTGAGCGCTGAGAAATTCAATCTGTTTGAATAAAAAATACCCGTCACCAGGTCCCCAAAGTAATCCTATATCATTTTCAGGCTACTGAGACCAAGCCGTTTTCACTCACTGGGTGCAACGAGAGGATCAGACGCTGAGACCCAACCCCTTTAATAACCGCGCTTGCTTGTGCAAAGTGATGAAACCCGGTAGGATACCCGGTTTTCAAATCTCATCTACCATTCATCCTTATGACAGCACTTTCTTTGACCCAGGGCGTTGGGTACACCAAAGCCCTCATTCTTGCGATGCGTCCACAGCAGTGGACCAAAAATGTCCTGATTTTTCCGGCGCTGATTTTTTCCGAACGCCTCATGGTCTGGTCGGAATCAGCCAAGGTTCTGGCAGCGTGTGCGGTTTTTTGCTTTTTGAGCAGCAGCATTTATCTACTCAATGACCTGATGGATCTGGAAAACGACCGTGCGCATCCGGTGAAATGCCATCGCCCACTGGCTTCAGGGCAATTGCCGGTTCCAGTCGGGATTGCCACCTTTGTGGTTCTGGCCGTTTTATCACTGCTGGCTGGCTGGCTGCTCTCAAAGCCATTTTTTTTCGTCGCGCTGGTGTATTTCTTTTTACAGGTGGCCTACTCGATCCGTCTCAAACACATCGTGATTTTAGACGTGTTTTGTGTGGCGGCTGGGTTTGTCCTCCGAGCAATTGCCGGGGCCGAAGTCCTGCAAGTCTTTATTTCACCGTGGCTTTTGATTTGTGCCATGTTGCTGTCACTCTTTCTGGCGCTTGGGAAACGCCGCCACGAACTGTTGCTGCTTGAAGAGGATGCCATCGCTCACCGCAAAATTTTGGGCGAATACAGTGTTGATATGCTGGAACAAATGATTTCAATTGTGACGGCTTCGACGCTGGTGTGTTATGCGCTGTACACCATTTCTTCAGAAACTGGTCTCAAGCACCCCAACCTGAAATACACCATTCCTTTTGCCTTGTATGGGATTTTTCGCTATCTGTAT
This sequence comes from Acidobacteriota bacterium, assembly GCA_035335845.1. GTDB lineage: Bacteria > Acidobacteriota > Blastocatellia > Chloracidobacteriales > Chloracidobacteriaceae > JACQXX01. The sequence goes on from DAOQNB010000470.1 coordinate 3,447, forward strand.
TTGATTCACCACAAGAATCAGGGCGGAAGTCCAGATAAAGCCTTGCTCAACGATCCATCCTCGCTGGTAAATCTGATTCTGTACGGTGCGGTATCAGGCATTATTTTGTACCTGAATTGATGGGCGTGGCCTCCAGGCTATGCTTTCTTCCTCCCTCCTCATTGACAAAGAATGAATACAACTGCTGATTTTCAACCCCGGAACCCAGAACCTGGAACCCGGAACCCGGAACCCCATCTGTTCTCCTGGCTTTCTCCACACAAAGGATTTTGCCTGCTCCTGGGACTTGCTCTGCTCACCCGATTGTATTACCTGACCGGGCAAAATTTCTGGTATGACGAGGTTTATTCGCTCAATGTCTCAAACCAATCCTGGGTAGAGAACATCCGGTTGGCGGCTGGTGATATGCATCCGCCCTTGTTTTATCTGGTTTTGAAAGTCTGGGCCGCCGTGGCTGGTCAGTCAGTGGCCGGTTTACGATTATTGACCGTTGGATTGAGTCTCGGAATTTTGACTCTGAGTTACCTGATTGCCCGTCGGATTGCCACTGAACGTGCGACACTCTTGATGACCAGTTTTTTAGTTTTGTCAGCACACCAGGTGTACTTTGCCCAGGAAGTGCGGATGTATACGCTGGTGACCGTCTTTTCGCTGGCGGCAGCCCTGGCCTATCGGTACTGGTTTGAAAGCGAACAGGGACACCTTCGGGCGATTCTGATTTATATTCTATGTAGTGTTGCTGGGATGTATACCCACTACTTTGGCATGCTGATTGTGGCCGCCATCAATGTGCATTTTGCACTGGCCGTATTTCAGAACTGGCAACACTCACGCAATCTTGCGCTCTGGAAGCCCCGGTTGATGACCTGGGTTCGGGCGCAGGTGGCGATTGGGCTCCTTTTTGCCCCGTGGGTCCCCATTTTCCTCTTCCAGGCCAAACGCGGCCAGCCCTGGCGATCACCAACTCCGCCGCTGGAAGCTGCCTTGAACGTGCTGGTTTTTATCAAAGAAGCCGTCATTGGATGTGCCTCGGAACTCATTGATTTAGGACAGGTTTTCATTCACGGTGTATCACATTTTGGTGGGTACGGATATGTGTTGGTGTACTATGCCGCTGGTGGCACCTTGATTTTGATTGCACTTCTGATCGCGCTAGGGTTGAGCACCCAGAGCTTTGTAAAAGCCGAAGAAACACAATACTTTGCCGCAATTTTATTTCTTGTGCCGCTGGCCGTTGCCTTTTGGGTTTCGCTCCGTCAGAGCATCCACCTGTCGCGATATTTGATCATTATCACGCCCTATTTGTTTTTGCTGGTTGCCCTGGCGCTGGATCGGCTTCCGCGCCGCTGGATGGTATGGGGGGCAGGGAGTATCGTCTGCCTGGTTCTAATGCTTGGGCTGGTGCGTTACTATCGGATGCCGGAACGCGATACCGACCTGCGACCAGTATTTGCTGCTATCCAGGCCCGATTTCAGCCTGGAGACAAAATTGTGATTGATCCAGATTATGACGATATTGCCTTGATGTTTTACGCCCCGCAGTATGGCCTGCAAGATGCATTGATCAAAGCGGAATATCGTCCAAAAAGTCAGGGGCAAATTTTGAAGATGCGAGAACATCCAGAGGTGCGCCAGTGGTGGGTTATTCTGGATTATCATTCCCAATGGTTTACTTCCAAAGAGTTTGATACCAATTTTTCAGTGGTGAGTGAACAGTCATTTGGCGGGCAGTACCCGCGTGCCCGATTGCTCAAAGTTGTACCGGTCGCTTCGACGGCAACTCAATCACAGCAGGTTTTGAGCGAATAATACCAATTTGGGCTGAAGGTATCAGGCCAGGAGCTGAAGGAAATATAATTTCTTCAGTAATTTAGATCCTTGCCCATCCAGGAGCTTAACTCGAACTCAGTAAGTACCTTACCGAAAATCTCCAGACATTTTCACCACGGAAACCACGGAAACCACGGAAAAAAATCAACCACGTACCAAACCCAATATCTCAGAAAATTTATGGCAA
>DAOQNB010000471.1:0-1783 GCA_035335845.1 Acidobacteriota bacterium
AACCAAATGATCCATTTGCCAGCGCACCAAGGTCCCAGGCAGTCTCCGGCGCTGAAGCTGTTCGTGAGAGCAAAGACACCGCCAAACTACGCGATGCCGACAAAGCTGAGAATATTCAGTCGGCCACCGTGCGAACGATTAAAAATAAACGGTTCTATCTGGTTGATGCGGTTTGGATTGATGCTGATGTTACAGCCGATGACAAGATTCCAACCGTTGATTTGAAGTTTGGCAGCGATGAGTACTTTGCCTTGCTTAAGCAAAAACCAGAACTGGCTGACTACTTTGCTCTTGGAGTCCGCGTTACGGTCTTTTTCGAAGGAAAAATCTATCGTGTCACCGATTGAGTTGAGCACGAATATTTTCTGCAACTCAGTCTTTTCAAATGCTTTCCCCTGGCCTCCAACGCAACTGGAGGCCATTTTTTTGCTGGATAGGTTGGCTTGATCACTCTGATATAGCTTGCTTTTTCGAACAAGCGTTCGATAAAATTATCACATTCACACCAATGTCAGATTCTCACGAAATTTTAACCATTTATTTTGTTTCACATTGTTTCAGAGGAGTTCACGTTCATGGCCGCTTATAGCACCACCACGCTACGCACACGCTACCACGATGCCCTGGTTGACTGGCAAAAGAAGAATTTTCCCGAAATGGAAATCCTGATGAAGTACTGGGACAAATACTTCCCCGGACAAACGCCATTTCAACTGGTCGCCAAGGTCGGCAACCTCAAATCAGACACAATTGAATTTGGAAAATTTGCTGGCCAGAAACGCTTTGAGCATGCGGGCGATATGGTTGGCAATATGTTTTATAGCGCTCGCGATATTATCAAAGCTCAGTGCAGCACCGAGTTGGGCTCAATCCAGCAACATCGGATGACGCTGGAAAGCGCTATTTCTGATGAAGCCAAGTTCGCCATGTTGCGCGTCCAGGCCGAAGAACTGCGTCACGCCTATCAGATGTTTTGGGTGCTCGAACACGACCAGAGTTGGAAAAAACCGGGCCATGGCGACGTGGCTGAAGAAACCATCGAGCAATTGCTTTCAATGGAACTTGGCTCACACGTTCTTGATGCCTTCAATATTGAATTCAACCGGTTTCTCGACAACGTGATGTTTACTGCCGTGATTGACCTGGTTGGCAAATATCAGCTTGATATGCAGAAAGTCTTTAGCTATGGCCCGGTTGCCCGATCCATGGGACCGATGTTTAGCGAGGAAGGATTCCATCTGGGCACTGGTCGCAAATTCCTGAAAGAAATCGCGGTCAACGCCACCCGAGGCGAAGGCGAATACAGCCTCAACGACATTCAGCAAGTCATCAATCAGTGGTATCCGCGTGGCCTTGAAATGTTTGGCAACGAACACGGCGGCGAAACCTCGGTCACCTTTGGGTTCAAAGATCGCACCAACGGTCAGGCCCAGAGTGAATACATCCGCGAAGTCAAAGGAATCATTGACAATACCAACGTGGCGATTCTGCAGGTGCTCTCACCCGGCATTGCGGCTGACGAAGCTATTAAACTGGCCGATGAAGCCACCTCCACCGGCTCAACCGTTCGAGGGATTAAGCCGGAACAACTGGTGTTTTTGCCAGCCCGGAATTTTTTCCGCAAACGTGGTCCGGAAGAAGTCATTTTCAAGCCAGTTGACTTACAAGGAGCAACCATTACCCAGGATGGAAAACCACTGGACACAACTGCCTATTTGAATTACCTGCGAACGGTGCTTCCGACTGGCTTTACCCAAAGCCGTGAGTTTGGAAAGTATGCCGA
>DAOQNB010000471.1:1883-5457 GCA_035335845.1 Acidobacteriota bacterium
GCTCCAGATTCGCGACAGTTGCTTTCTTAACATTTGTGTAATACAGTGGAAACACTCCAACAGGATAACAGTTCCTCTTCTGTTGGAGTTCACCAAATCTTTCTAAATGCAAGGAGGAAAAACCTTTATGAGCATCGAAACTGTCGAAGCGCTCAAGGCTGAATTACTCTCAAGCCACTCGGAATACCGCGAGCTGGCACGTGAACACAAACGTTGTGAAACCCGCATCAGTGAACTCCTCGCCCTCCCCTTCCCCAGCCAGGATGAACAAACCGAAGCCGCTTTTCTCAAGAAAAAAAAGCTTGGATTGAAAGACCGCATGGAAGAGATTGTGCAAACCTATAGTAAGTCCCGCACAAATCACTAAACCTCCTCTTGCAAGTTATATATTCAATTGGTTTTCAACGCCATTTCAGAAATAAGCGTGGAGTCTCTTCACCAAATCTGACTGGTTTCAGTTCTCGGTTGTTGTAAAGGAGAGCGTCTCTCATCGGCGCTCTCTTTTTCTATGGGCGGTTCCCTGATATAGTGTCGGCCTGAAGTCGCCCAGTCAGCGACATTCTCCCCATCCTATCTTCAACTCAATCAAGGAAGTTCGATTTATTCTGGCACCCACATTGTCAGATTTGTTTTGCCTTCGGGCTGGCAGGGCTGACAAGCGTACGGGCCATCTGTATTTATGGCTAAGGAAGGCTACCCATTTGTTTTGTTTTTTTTGATCCCCACCATTGTGCTCGCAGTTTTGCAGTGGTGGATTCTGGCAGTGGCATGTCTGGTTTTGACGCTGTTCATGATGCACTTTTTTCGTGATCCGGAACGCACCATTCCAACTGACACAAATACCGTAGTGGCACCGGCGGATGGAAAAATCACGCGAGTCATCAAGGTCGAGCCAGATAATCCCAATTCACCCACCCTGATCAGCATTTTCATGTCACCGCTCAATGTCCACGTCAACCGGGCACCAATTCCGGGGGTGATTCGCGAGGTCAAACACACCAAAGGGCGCTTTGTGAACGCGATGAGCGACGAAGCTTCCCTGGTCAACGAGCAAAACACCATCACGCTCGAAAATGACCGAATGACGGTGGTCATGAAACAAATTGCAGGGTTTATTGCCCGGCGATGCGTGTTTTTCAAACAACCTGGCGACCGGGTTGGCCTGGGCGAGCGCGTAGGTCTCATCAAGTTCAGTTCACGAACTGACCTAATCCTCCCGGCTGAAGTCCAGGTCATCGTCCACCCTGGCGAGCGTGTCTATGGCGGCACAACCATCATTGGAAGGATTGATCAAAAATGAGCAATGACGAAGACCGCAATGAACGTGTGATTCGGGCACGTCAGCAGATGCGCAAAGGTGTCTATATCCTGCCGAGCCTGATTACGATCACCAACATTTATGCCGGGTTCTATTCGGTGGTTGAAGCCTTGAAAGGCTACAAATACATGGGCCTGCATAATATTGATATGGCAGCCCATCACTTTAATATTGCGGCCATGTGCATTGGCTGGGCGGTGCTGTGTGATTTTCTGGACGGACGTGTCGCCCGCATGATGAACGCCACCAGCGACTTTGGGGTCGAACTTGATAGCCTGGCTGACGTGTTGAGCTTTGGGATTGCCCCAGCGGTGCTGGCGTATACCTGGGGATTTGGTGGCGCCCTTCCCGGCTTTGAAAAACTGGCCTGGGGCGTCTCCTTTATGTATTTAATTTGTGGAGCGCTCCGCTTAGCCCGTTTTAATGTCCAGGCCCACAAACCGGCGCCGCCGCCTGATCCAACCGGTGCTCCCTCGAAAAAGTACTTCGTAGGGCTTCCGATTCCAGCCGCCGCGGGCCTGATTGCCGCCATTATTCACTTTGCCCCCTGGCCGATTCCGTACAAGCTGACCAACACGTCGGTTATGAACGTCAACCTGTCCCTCTCAGGTGACATTTATGCGGTGTTCCTGCTCACCCTGGTGGCAACCCTCTCCCTGCTGATGGTCAGCACCTTTAAGTTCCAAAGCCTGAAGAGCAACAATCCGAGCCCTGGCCGGAGCCCAATCTTTACAATTGTCGGCATTGCCATGCTCATCTTCTTAATTTCTTCTTATTCCGAATGGACACTCCTGATCATTGCAACGCTGTATGCCGTGCAGGGTCCGCTTGGAAAAGTTTTGAGTCTATTTCGCCGTAAATCCGGCGCAACCGTGGCTGAAGATCCACTTTTAAAACTGAAACCCAACCAACCGAATTAACAATGACTCTGGATTACCAATCTTTCTTGTCGGCTGAAGCCCTCAGCATGAAACCCAATGCCATCCGGGCGCTGGCTCACCTTGTCAACCGTCCGGGAATCACCAGTTTCGCCGGGGGCGTCCCAAGCCCCGAAACATTTCCCTTTGAAGAACTCGGCGACATTACGGCCCACCTGATCCGCGACCGCGGCACAACCAGCCTTCAGTATCAACCAACTCGTGGCAATCGGGACCTGATCAACTATCTGGTTGAGTACCTGCGCTGCAAAGGTGTCTCTGATGCAGCGCCAGAACACGTGCTCATTACGGCTGGGGCCCAGCAAGGGCTGGACCTGGTGGCCAGAATTTTGCTCAATCCAGGCGATGTGGCCCTGGTGGTCATTCCAAGCTACATCGGTGGGCTGGCGGCACTTAATAATGCCCAGGCACAGATTTTTGGCTCGCGCGAAGAGGCTGACGGCCTCAACCTGGCGGCCTTTGAAGCCGAACTCACCCGGCTCAAGACGGCTGGAACACCAGTGAAACTGGTCTATTCGATTCCTAATTTCCAGAATCCTTCAGGCGTGACAATGTCTGATGCCAAACGGGATGGACTGATTGAACTGGCGTCGAAATACAATTTTTTGATCGTGGAAGATGACCCGTACGGCGAGCTGTATTTTGATGCCGCAGCCCCGCCACCAGCTTCGCTCAAGAGCCGGGATCGCGAAGGCCGTGTGATTTATCTCGGCAGCTTTTCCAAGGTTTTAACCCCTGGTCTGCGGGTCGCCTGGATGGTGGCACCGGCTGCCCTGACGGCCAAATTTGAGTTGTGTCTGGAAACAGCGGCCCTGTGTGGCGGCGTCCTCGACCAATCAATTGTGGCCGAAGTTTGTCAGCGCGGGTTGGTCGAATCACGACTGCCTCAGTTACGCGAGTTTTATGGAACCCGTTGTCGGGCCATGCTTGAATCCCTTGACGCCTTTGCAACTCCGGATATGCAGTGGACACGGCCCACTGGCGGCCTCTTTGTATGGGTTGAAGCCGCGCTCCACGTTGATGCCGAAGCCCTTCTCCCACATATGGTTGAGCGAGGGGTCGCCTATGTTCCGGGTCGTCCGTTCTGTATTGATGGCTCGGGAAAAAATACGCTCCGACTGGCCTTTTCCAAAGAATCTCCAGAAAAAATCCGTGCTGGAATGGAGACGTTACTCAAAGGCATTTCAACATTGACCGCACTGGCACCAGCACTGGGCGCCTGAAACAAAGTGAAGAGTAGAGAATACAGAGCGTGCTTGGTTTTTGGTTCTTAGTTCTTGGTTCTTGGTTCTTGGTTCTTGGTTCTTGGTTCTTGGTT
>DAOQNB010000472.1:0-5446 GCA_035335845.1 Acidobacteriota bacterium
GCGCCCATGACACGTAACTCCCCGCTTTGCTAACCCGCCTGCAGGTACACCTCTGAACTTTTCCCTAAAAATTTTCATGGCGAATGGTAATCACCATGGTTCGTTTCGCTCCAGGTTCGAGCACGATCAGGTTGGCGTCAATGCCCCGCGCCTGCAGGTTAAATCCATCGGTTGGACAGGTATAGGGTTCAATACAAATCGCTTTTCTGGGGAGCGGCGCCGTGTAGGCGACAATGTGCGGAAACGTTGTGACGTCTGATTCCACCACCACCAGGGACCGTGCCGGGGTATCTTCCAGTACACAGTGCACCAGTCCCAACTCATCCACCACCATATCAGTGTAGATATCATCGAGTTCGATCTGACTGGTCTCCTGGCCATCTCGCAAATCAAACATTCCATCAACTTCGAGTAAATTCCCAGTTGGCAGACTGCCATTCAGTTCCCAGCGCAGATGAGCCGGAATAAAGAGCTTTCCGTGGTCTGGGCGGCGAAAATATGGATGGATGCCAAATCCAAATGGCAATTCGCCGTTCCCGGTATTGTGCACCGTGGTTTCTAAAACCAGTGACAGGTCGTGCAGCCGGTAGGTAACTTCGATCCGAAATGGAAATGGAAACTGGGTCAGGATCTGGTCGGCGTACGTGTGGGTATCCAACGCTGACGTCACCCAGGCGCCACCGTCAGCCGTCGCGCCGCTGTCCACTACCGTCCATGCTTTATCACGAACGTATCCATGGCGATTGGGCTGCACCGGATACAGTTTTCCCTGAAATTCAAGCACCCCTTCAGAAACCCGGTTCGGATACGGAAACAACAGTGGAATACCGTAACTGGTTGGTTTCTTGAGGAAATCAGCAAATAAAACCGGTTCAAGCAACGCAACGTCTGAGGTCCGAAAGACAAAACAATTGTTTCCCAGTGCTGGGGCGACCTCAGCTTCAGCTTTCCCGTCATTGGTCAAGAGAAAAATTTCAACCCCTTCACGCATTTCGGATCGGACCGAATACCCGTGACTCATACCCTGTTCCTTTCACACCTGAGTGAAATAATGAAGTAGTGAAGTAGTGAAATACGAAAATAGAACAAACCGGCCAGTAAATCACTATTCCTTTTTTGCTATTTCACTTTTTCGCTCTTCCTGAAACTGGCCAGATAGGCGTACCGCCGATAGAGAAACTCGACTGATAGCGTTCCAAGCCCTTGTGTCTGTTGTAAGTGGAGATGTTCTAAAACTTCGGGCCGAAAATATACACCAAATCTGGCAAGCCATGTGTGAAGAAGTTTGCGGAACCAGGGCGGTAGATCAGAAGAATCACAAAAATCGATGATGAAAAGTGTTCCCCCAGGCTTCAAATTGAGGAGTGCATTTTGGATAGACTCCGACCAGGTGGGAATCATTGACAGTGAATAAGAGAAAAAAATGGAGTCAACCGGGGTAAGGAGTGAAAAAGTCCGGTGAAAATGAAAATCTTCTGCGGCTGAGCATTTTACGACGATCTGGTGATCCACGTCGGCGCCAATGATCTTGCGGCGAGCAGTGGTTAGCATCTCCTGGGAAATATCGACCCCGAAAAAGTGGGCTTCCGGGTAGCGATTGGCCAGGGTAATCAGGTTACGGGCGGTGCCACAGCCAACTTCCAAAACGTGCTCACCTGGTTGGACAAGCAACGTATCAAGCAACCGGTCACGGCCCAGCAGGTAGTATTTTCGCGAAAGATCATAAATGTGCCGCTGGTAACGATACATTTGATCCATCTGGCTTCCCTGTTCAACCATCTGGTCAGGGTTTGATGAAATTGACGACATCGGACTCAGGGTTCGGGGTTCAGGGTTCAGGGTTTGATCCAAAGCAGTCGAACTGGCCGGCGATTCAGCGAGGCTCAACCCGCTGGTCTGAATCTGAAATCAATGACGACTGTTCTAATCCCACGTGGACTGATTTAGTTGATTTGAAATCGGTTATCTCTTTTCATAATTCATAATTCATAATTTGTTTTATTCGGCCAGCCGATACAGGTGAAACCCGCCATAAATGGAAGACCGATCACGCTGGAACCAGTTGTGTGAGCGCTCAGACTCATACACAAATCGTTGTCGTAACGCAGGCGATAAAACCCCCTCGATGGTTGATTTCCGGGCGGCAGTTCGAAAAATAATGCGCGCGCCCGGCTGACCCACGCGGGCAATCTCGGTCCAGAGCGCTTCGATTTCGGTGGGCTTCATCCATTCCTGAGCATCAAGTAACACAAACCGATCAAGGCTTTGGGCCGGCTGGTGTTTGAGAAACTCTGTCACTGAAATGATCGCGGTCTTGATTCGACTGACATGGTCTTTGAGAACCGGATAGTGCTCAGCTTTCAAATAATCCGGGATTGCCTGCCGCTGGTCGCAATCATAGCGCCGGGCAATTGCCTGCCAGGCAAAGTAGTTTTCTGCAACTGGAAAGCCACAGGTCAGCTTTTTCACGCGTGACCGATAGAGTTCGATGATATTTCCCTGGGCGTCTTCACAAAGTGCCTCAAGCTGTCGGGGCGGAATTCCCAACCCAAACACCAGAAACGGCAGTTTCGCCAACCCTTTGACGAGCACATTGTCGAAAAATGGCGCGATTTCAGTGGCAAACACCTGCTCCTGTTCGGCCAGTGTTTTGGCCTCCAACACCTTTTCAGGATGTTTCCCGAGCAGATGTGCCAGTCCGGCGACAAACCGCAGAAAATAGCCGTTTCGAGCATGGTCATAAAACTGAGTCCCAAACGCATCAATCCGTCGTCTTCCGGTTAGAGTACGACCTTCCCAGTATTCACGAGCATGGACATCCAGATTTGGAGCCATAAATGAATCATACCGGGAAATATTCTCGGGCTGGTTGGCACAGCCGAAAAATTCAAAGAATGATTCATAATCGGGCAGATGCTCAAGTGCAGTTAACTTCAATCTGGTCAAATACATATGATACGGATTGAGGTCAACTCCGATGATCAGTCGCGGTTGGGCAACCAGATAATTGAGAACATTACACCCGCCTGAAGTAATCGTCAGAACCCGGCTGTCAGGCGTGAGGTCCAGGGCTTCGAGGTCTACGCGGGGGTCTTCCCAAATCTGGTTATAGACCAGCCCATCAAAAAAAGCTGTAAACATTCGTTCGAGCACACCCTGACGACTCGTCAGCGAGTGTTGATGAACTGCTTTGCGGAGCAAACTGGCAGATGGTGAGACCATAGGTTTTGGTTCTTGGTTCCTGGTTCTTGGTTCTTGGTTCTTGGTTCTTGGTTCTTGGTTCTTGGTTCTTGGTTCTTGGAAGATATTGATTACCAAGCACTAAGTACCAGGTACCAGGTACTAAGTACATGGAATCAGATGGACGTCCTGGTTTGTAATTCCAACAAAGGTGGAGGGGATATCGGTCCAGCACCCGGTGTTGATATATCGTACTGAACCGGCCTGAGCGGTCATCGCCAGATGAGTGTGGCCACAAAAAACGTAGTCAGCTCTCTGTTCCTGACCATACGCAGTTGCTTTTTCAGCCACTTTGGCTGATTGACCAGAGAGCTTTTTCGACATCCGCTTGGCCCAACGACTCAAGCGGAGATCACGATGGTCAAGTTTCTGGAGTGCCTGATTGAGATGACTGCCAACTTCGGTCAGTAAAGGGCGTTCGGCCACCAGAGAGTCAAATTGATGTCCATGGAGTGCTACAAATTTCGTCCCGCCAGCTTCCCAGACAAATTCCTCCACAACCGGCTGACCGAGCAATTCCATACCCCGACGGCACAGACCCTCATCGTGATTGCCTTCGATCCAGACCACTTCAACTTCAGAAGATGCCTTTGACAAGGCCTGAATTGTGCGGACCAGTTCCCAGTGTGCGGGGTGCAATCGGTCAAATTTCAGGTTTTCAAACACATCGCCCAGCAAGATCAACCGCTGGAAAGTGTGTTCCCTGAGCAAGGCCGAAAGCGCTTCAGCCCGGCTCACCGGCGAGCCGAGATGGATGTCTGAGACAATCAAGGTGCAAAATTCAGACATTGGCAAAGGTCAAAGTGAAAAAGGAACAGAGTTGGAGGCTGGTGCGTGCAACTAAACCAGGGTCAGGTAAGCTGTGAATTACGTGCGTGTTAGAAAAATATGAACCTTGAGTTACTCAAAAATTGAACTGGTCCAGGGCAACAGTGGGACCCCTGGCCTCTATCTCTCACGAAACAAACAGGAACTGGATGTCGGAAAAGTTGTTTACATTTTGTTTGAATTTTTATAGCTCATTCTTTAGGATTGGCAGCGTCTTTCCAAATTTCCCTTTTCTCCAACCTACCTACCGCCAAGGGGACAATCATGGATCAGCATTCGGATAAAAAGTTGCAAACCACGACCTATGATTTGGGCAACCTGCTCAATGATGTCATTGCCAAGTCTCCCCGCGTAGCCAAAGCCCTTCAGGATATTAAAGAAGAAGGCTACGATGTACTGATGAAAGTCGAAGTCTCAGTCGCCTTTCAAAAAATCAATGCCGAAAAAAACTCGCGCCGGGTTTCTGAAATGAGTTTGATGTCGGAAACACGGAGCGCCCGCGCTTGACCAGAGCCTGTGAGGAAGCGATCCACTGATTTCCGTTGACGAATCCCATCAACCTCCAGTTGACCCCTTCCCCAATCCCGCTCTTTTCTTCAATCAAACCCCGTGCTATTGCTGAGGAGCCCCGCCTGAGTTGCGTCGAAGTGTGCCCTGGTTTTTGCCAATCCAGTTCTTAGCCTCGCATCCAACACACCTCTCATATCTGTTCGTCAATCATCACCTATGTCTCATGAAATTCTGCCCTGGAGAAAACTCTCCACTGAACAAATTGCTGATTGTAAAGTCTTTACCGTCAACCGCGACCGCGTCTGCGCTCCTGGTGAACCAGATGAAAAAGCCCATTCTTTTTTTGTGATCCACCCGGCCAACTGGGTCAACGTGATTCCGATTACACCGGATGGAAAAGTGCTCTTGATCGAACAATTTCGTCATGGCATCGAGCAGGTCGCCCTCGAAATCCCCGGTGGCATGATTGACCCCGAAGACCCGTCACCCGAAGCTGCCGCCGCTCGCGAACTCCTTGAGGAAACGGGCTACCGGGCTGATGAAATCACGATCATCGGTAAACACTTCCCCAATCCGGCGATCCAGAACAATGTGTGTTATTCGATTTTGGCAAGGAATGTCAGGCAGGTTCAGACACCGTCAATGGATGGGACCGAAGATATCGCGATGAAACTGGTGCCACTAGAGGAAATTCCAGAATTGATCGCCTCTGGGGCAATTACCCACGCGCTGGTAATTGTGGCTTTTTACTACCTGGAGTTGTGGAAGAAGCGTCAGTAGTCAGTAGTCAGTAGTCAGTAATGCCAGTTAAGGGTTGAAAAAATTGTTCATTGAAAACAAAGGGCTTATCAAAATCTCAAATTTCAGA
>DAOQNB010000473.1:0-2634 GCA_035335845.1 Acidobacteriota bacterium
CCGAAATAATGACAAAATGATAAAATGATGGGATGATGCTATTTCATTTTACATTTCCCACCCACTGACGCAGGCGGTACTGACTCCTCCTTATGCCTTCTGGAAAAACACACGATTTAATCACCTACATTCTGGCCATTCCCACAGCGGTGGCTTTTTTTATGTTAACCCGAAATCCGGGACTGACGCTGCTTGGAACCGGGGCGATGTTGTTTAGCGGCCTGATGTTTGGGCCGGACCTTGATACTCGAAGCGTCCAGTATTTTCGGTGGGGGATTTTTCGCGGGATCTGGATTCCTTACCAGCGACTGTGTGGTCACCGGTCACGGTTGTCGCACGGAATTTTATTTTCGACGTTTTTTCGAATCTTCTATTTTCTGGCGATATTGACCGCTATTTTGGCCATCACCTTGTTTATCCAGAATATCTGGGTGCTTGGAATGCCCCCAACTGCTGATCAGGGAGTGAAAGTGGTGCAGGAATCATTGTTCCGCATGCTAAAACTCATTCAATCGTTTGATAAACGCATTCTGATATTGACGGTGGCGGGTTTGTGGATCGGAGCGATGACCCATTCTGTGAGCGACTTTCTTGGATCAACCTTTAAAAGCGCCTCAAAGTTTCTGTGATCTGTGAGATACAGTTCATCCGAGTTGTATCCAAAGCTTGCCATTTTCTTTCTGCACATCCTGACTTCATCTTTCTTTTTTTCAGGCCATGCACTTGTTCGCACTGTCTGGCATCAGGCTAGGAATTTTGTGTCTTGCTCTGGCAAGTGCCGTCAGCGTGTGTGCGGCTGACCTGATGAACCCCGCCGCATTGCTTCCAACCGGGCGACCGTTCTTCCATACCTGCACCGATAAAACCGGGCTTCCGCAAAATTCGATCCAGTGCATGGCCTTTGACCAGAAAGGCTATTTATGGATTGGGACACAGGATGGGGCCGCTGTTTTTAATGGCCGGGTGTGGACGGTCGTCAATATGCCCAACCGGCTGGAATCAAATTTTGTACGGGCGTTGCTCACCGCCAGCGATGGCAGTGTCTGGTTTGGCACCGATGGTGGTGGCGTGTTGCACCTCAAGGATGGGACCTGGAAGACCTATGGGAAGTCAGATGGCCTGCCGCATAATCAGGTGAAATGCCTGATCGAAGCGACGTTACCTGGCGGCCAGCGAACGATTCTGGTGGCAACTCGGGGTGGGGTATCGGCTTTTGAAAATGGCCGGTGGAAACCTTTTGATACGCCGGAGAAGGAACTGGCCGAGCGTGGAACCCTGTGTCTGCTTGAATCAAAAGACTCAACTGGAAACTCAACGCTGTGGGTTGGTACGCAAGGCAAGGGCCTGTTTCGATTGGAAAACGGGTCGTGGACCCGGTTTGATACCAGCACAGGTTTGATCCACAACATTGTGTTTTGTCTGCTTGAAACCAGGGCTGCTAATGGCGCCAAAACCCTGTGGGCTGGAACCTATGGTGGCGGGCTCGCCCGGTTTGAAAACGGTCAGTGGACGGGATGGAACACTTCGTCCGGGCTGCCCAACAACATTGTGCTGAGCCTGACCGAAACTGTCAGTCAGGATGGAACTCCGGCGGTTTGGGTTGGAACTTATGGCGGAGGTGTGGCGCGATTTGAAAAAAATACCTGGACGATTTTTGATATTGATCGTGCCGGGTTACCCAACAATGTCGTGCTGAGTTTGCTTGAAACACGGCTTCAGGGCCGAACGCGTACGTTGTGGATCGGTACCAACGGCGGCGGGCTCGCCCGGTTTGAGCCGGGTCAATGGAGCGTCCTGGATCGAGCCAGCGGCTTGCCAAACAATCTGGTGCTGGCATTGCTTGAAACCAGTCACCATCAATCACATGCCTTTTGGATCGGGACTCGCGGCGGACTGGTTCGCTTTGAAAATGGTACCCGGACGTTGTTTGACGAAACGTCAGGTTTGCCAAATAACATTGTGACCTGCTTGCTTGAAACCATCTCTCCCACCGGGCAGCCCGTGATTTGGGCTGGGACCAATGGTGGCGGACTTGCCCGGTTTGAAAATGGTCGCTGGACTCAGATCACGGCGGCCTCGGGGCTTCCAAGTGATGTGGTGCTCAGTTTGTATGCAACCAGGACGGCTGACGGCGGCTCGGTGGTGTGGGTTGGCACCGACGGCGGTGGAGTTGGCCGCTATGATGGCAAAACCTGGCAAACCATTGATTCAAAAAGTGGTTTGCCCAATAACGTCATTTTTGGATTTCTTGAAACCACGGCACCAGATGGCAAGCGAACGCTGTGGATTGGCACCAATGGTGGGCTGGTCCACAACCGAAATGGTCAGTGGGAAACCATTGGGATCAACGCCGGTTTGCCTAATGATGGGATTAATTCACTGGCTGAAATCCGTCTGTCAGATGGAACCCCGACGCTCTGGGTCGGCACGTATGGTGGCGCTGCCTGGTGCCGGTTGGACAAACCGACAGATGGGTGGACTGTGCTTTCTGATACCAGCCGTCCGGCTTTGCCCAATAACACAATTTACCACCTCCGCCAGGACATCCGGGGGCGCATTTATCTCTTTACCAACAAAGGTATTGCCCGATTAACCCACCGGGCGAAACCCGCCGAAGACGGCACGGTGTTTGAT
>DAOQNB010000473.1:2734-5444 GCA_035335845.1 Acidobacteriota bacterium
TATTGCCCGATTAACCCACCGGGCGAAACCCGCCGAAGACGGCACGGTGTTTGATTTGGCGACATTTACCACCGAAGATGGTCTGCCCAGCAACGAGTGCAATCTTGGCGCCTCGTTGATTGATAGTGCCGGGCGGTTGTGGGCTGGAACGGTTGAAGGCGCGGCTTGTTTTGATTTGTCTCAGGAATTTGAAGATCTGACGCCCAAGCCGCTTTGTATCGAACGCCTTTCAATCAACGGCCAGTTGCACTCTGGTTCACCCGGCGAAACCACACTGCGCTATAACCAGAACAATCTGCTCTTTGAATTTACCCTGCTCAATTACTTTCGGACAGGTGATACCCGCTATCGCTTTCAGTTGGAAGGATTTGACGCAACTGAATCTGCCTGGACACCCGAACCAAAAAAGGAATACACCAACCTTGGGCCAGGGCCGTACACCTTTAAAGTTTGGGGAAAAGATTACGCCGGGAACATCTCTGGACCCGTGATGGTGGCGATTCGGATTGCGCCTGCACCGTGGCGGACGTGGTGGGCGTATCTGCTGTATGGCGTAACCGGCAGCTTGTTGCTTTTTGGTGGTGTTCGGTGGCGGCTTCAAACGCTTGAGCACCGCAATCAGGTGCTTGAAGCCAGGGTTCAGGAACGCACCAACCAGCTTGCGCAGAAAAATGAAGAACTAAATCAGAACAATGTTGCCCTTGATCGCAAAACCGTTGAATTGATTGAAAAAAACACCGAACTGGATCGGTTAATTGGTGAACTTCAACAGGCAAAAGCGGTGGTTGAAGCGAAAAACCAGGAATTGCTGCACAAAAACGAAGAACTGGTTCGCTCAAAAGAAGAACTGGTGCAATCCAATCAACGCGCCGACCGGATTTTTTCGGCGCTGGCTGATGTGCTGCCAGGAACCGTGCTGGATGGAAAATACCGGTTGGAGAGCAAAATCGGCGCTGGTGGGTTTGGAACAGTCTTTCGTGCTACCCATCTGGCACTGCAAAAACCAATTGCGGTCAAAGTGTTTCGACCAACAGCGGGCAATGCCACGACCGAAAGTCTCAACCGGTTCTTTCGCGAAGGTATTTCCAGTTGCCGGGTGAATCATCCCAACGCGGTTACGGTGCTGGACTCTGGAATTTCTGAAACCGGAATTGCCTATCTGGTAATGGAATTACTGGTTGGACGCTCGTTGACCCAGGAACTCAAGCTCTTTGGTCGGTGTTCGCCGCTCCGATGTGCGCAAATTTTGGTGCCGGTATGCCAGGCACTGGCCAAAGCCCACGCCTCAGGTCTCATTCATCGCGACATCAAGCCGGATAATATTTTTTTACACCAGACTGATCAGGGCGAAGTGGTCAAAGTGGTTGATTTCGGAATTGCCAAACTGATGGGAGAGACCACCGATCAAATCGAGATGCACAGTCTGACCGAAGCCGGGAAAATCATCGGAACGCCGACTTATATGGCGCCAGAACGCTTTGCCGATAAACCCTATGATGGGAAAACGGATGTCTACAGCGTGGGTGTGGTCGCCTATCAGATGCTTTCCGGCGATGTTCCTTTTCGGGCAACGGGTGGGGAAGTCATCTCGATTATTCTGGCCCATCTTCGTGAAATGCCGGTGTCTCTAAGACGGGCGCTTCCTGAAATCCCAGAAGTTGTTGAGGCATTGGTCTTTTCAGCCCTGGCAAAAGATCCACAGGCGCGTCCAACCGCTGAAGATCTGGCTCGTGAACTGGCGGCGGCTGTGGATCTCAAAGCAGCCGATGCCCCATCTCGGGCAACTATGCTGCTGACGAGTGAAATCGGCGAAGCCAGTCTGGTTGAAGTAGACACTGAAACCATTGCCTCAATTGTGCCTTCCACAGGGAGTGCCACGCGCCAGTTGAATACTGGTGGGCCATCGCCGCAACATACTGATCCGCTGGAAACAGCGAAAACCCTGACTCAACCCAAAATTTTATGAACCGAAGACAGTTTTTATTGAGTGCCGGGATGTCCCTGGCTATGTTATCCGTTTTTTCTCCATCGCTACTGGCACGTCAGGCCAAAGGTGAAATTTCCGGTAAAGTGATCTCCCGAGACACTGACAAACCAGTTGTGGATGCCACGGTGGTTGCCCGCAATAATGGCACGGGGAAAGAGGTCGAAGTTTCCACGGGGGCAGACGGAAAATTTCGGTTTACCGGGCTGCGCGCCGGCACGTACCTGATCGGAGTCCAGGCTGCCGGATTTGAATCACGCCGACTCAACACCATGATCACGCTGGCGGCAGATGAAGTTGTCACCCTCAAAGATGCTATTAAGTTATTGACTGAACAGGCGGTATCAGTGATTCGCGGTGCGGTATTTACCGAACAGGGGCTTTCGCTGGCGCTGGCCAAAGTTGTGATTGAACGCATCGGGGCGGATGGGAAATCAACCGCCGGCAAGGTCGGCGAATATATGACCAACACCGCCGGTGAATTCTCCTTCCGGTTACCAGGCCGCAATGCCCTGTACCGGGTGACCGCTTCGGCTGACGGGTACCGCCCGACCTCCAAAGATATTGACGTTCAAAAGAATGAGCGGCGCAATATTGCCCTCACTCTGGTCAGCAAAGACAAGCCGGAGAAACCTGAGCCGGAAAAGCCAAAAGAATGAAGAATGAAGAAGAATCGGGTTCCGGGTTCCGGGTTCCGGGTTCCGGGTTCCGGGTTCCGGGTTCCGG
>DAOQNB010000474.1:0-5434 GCA_035335845.1 Acidobacteriota bacterium
GCGGAGGATACTTTGAGGTTAAAGGGGAGAACAAACAAAAAGAAGGGATACTCTCAGGGGTTTATTTTAATCATTGGTACGTGACGGTGAATCGGTGGTCCCAGCCGGCTGATTTGGAGCCTGGTCTGGGTTTGACGTGACTTGAATGTTGTTGACTGACAGGGTGGTCGAAGTCACGCGCTGTAATTCGGAAATGCTCTTATTGTAGTCAGTGAGCGCCCGGATTTCCTGTCCCTGGGCGTTTGAAAATCGCGTCTGGCGATCCAGCACAAAGAAGTTGTTTGAGATTCCGGCTTCGTATTTTTTCTGTTCGCCCTCAAGCTGTTCTTTGGCCGCAATGCGAGCCGCGCGGGCGGCTTCATAGCGTTGCCGGGCTGAGAGCACCGCCTGTACGGCATTGCGGACTTCAGCTTGAATGGTCTGAACGGTTTGCCGTTCTTGAGCCTGTAGCTGGCGATTTTCAGCCAGGGTACGACCAATATTGGCCTTGGCGGTTCGGTTACGCAGTGGAAAGCTGAAATTCACACCCAGGTTGTAGCTTCGGAAATCAAATGAAAAGACGTTTGACAGGGCTGTTCCATATCCACCCACAAAGCGACTTGGGATGCCCCCCTGAGTCTGTCGGGTGACGGGATTGATGAGCGAGGGCTGACCAAGTTGCTGGTTGAAATTATAAATTGATGACTGCAATTGATTGGCGGCTGATTGCGGTGACATCGAACGTGAATCAACCACTGGCAGCGACGTTTGACCGGCCAATCCAGACAGAATGTAGCTGGCAACAAAATCAACCTGTGGTTTTTCCTGATTGCGGAAGAATTGCAGGTCAACGTTCTTCAGTTCCTGGCGCAGTTTGATTTGTTCGACTTCCGGGCGATTTTGCAAGGCGCTTTTGATGGCGTCATCAAGGGTAATATCAATTGCCGTAAATTCCACTTTTTCAGTTGGTTCAATCACCGCATTCCACTGATCAGCCAGCGGGTCGCCCAAAATCAATGCTTTGAGTGCGTTTTCTGCAATGGTCACTTGCTGGAGGGCGGAAATGGCGGTGTCTTTGCGGCTCTCAAGATCGGCGCGGGCTGAGACAATTTCGATTGGGGCCAGCGTGCCGACTTCAACCTGACGGAGGTTATTGCGCAGCGTGACGTCGGCCAGTTCAACGGCTTCGCGGGAAATCTGGCTATTGCGGATAGCAAACACCAGATCCCAGTAAGCCGCCTGGACGCGTGAAATCGTGGTGATGACACGTTGGCGGAAAGCACTATCACTGAGCGTCAATTGCTTTTTGTTGATCTTAATCAACCGTTCGTTCTGGCTGGAACGATAGTTGCGCATCAACGGCTGGGTAAACTGGAAACGCAACTCTGAAAAGTATTGCGGATTGAGTCCCTGAGATTGAGCGTTGGTTTCCTGGCGTGAGTTGTTAAAGCTGATCTGGTAGTTTCCACCCGTTGTGAGTGCTTGACGAAAGGCCGCATTGTAATCGAGTTGTTTGCTGGCGACCGATCCACCTTGCGCCCCCACGAAGATTCGGGTTTCCGGTGTCACCGACGAGTTGAAATTGAATTGCGAGCTAAGCAATGGATCATAGGCGCCGCGGGAGCCGTCCATATCATACTGGGCAATCTGAACGTTGCCGCGCTCAACTTCGATATCAATATTGCTATTGAGCGCCATCAAAATTGCATCGTGGAGGGCCAGTCTGAGCACTTTGCTTTGGTCCACCCCAACGCGTTGGGTGGGCAGCGTATCAACCGCTTTGGGCTCTTGTTTGGCAGAGCTGGTTGCATCCTGGGTGGAAGTTGATGTGGCAGGTGCTTGCGTTCGAACAATGCCATCAGTTGGGGTGTTGACGGCAACCAGCGATTCCGGTGTCGGATTGGGATTCTGGGCCAGGGCAGGAAGCGAGCTTCCTCCGAGCAACAGGGCTGAGAGCGTCGCAGCACTCAAGCGACGAAACGTAAGGGTCAGACTAAGCATCAGTTTGCTCTCCTCGAAAGATGAATCCGTTTGATTTTAGATGATTTGAAAAGCAGGTGTTTTGGAATTGCCGCCAGATACGTCTTCAATTTTGGGATAGTTTCAATCTATTGAAGACTCGTTACAACTTCTTCATAAATCAAAGTGGTTTCCAACGCCAGCAAATCGGCCTTGATCAACTCTGGTGTCAGTTCCGGCAATGGTACTGAAGTGCGAAGAAACTGTGCGCGGAAATCAGCCAGCGTGGGTGATTCAACCAGAAACAGGTCGGTTTCGGCACGGGTTTTGGCAGATCGAATTTTGTCATAGGCGGCCCGGATTCGCTTAAACCCTTCAGGATCACGCTCAGGTGAATGCTCGCGCACTTTAGCAAAATATGCCTGTTTAATTTCCACTTCGCTGGCATCACGTTTGATGCCCAGCACCGCGTATGGATTTTCAACCGTTGCAAGTTTGTTCATGCAAAGACTCTCTATATTCTAATTACGAAATACACGAAAAACACCAAACGGATCAAGTGTTTACCAGGGCTAATTCCACGACGAGGCCAATGATTCGGGTGCTTAAAACCCAAATGGGAATTTCGGTCCGCCTGGAGGCAGGCGTTTCATCAGGTCCAGCACCCGTTGAATTTCATTTTTTTGCATCCGGATTTCAGGTAATCGGTCCAACGGGTCATATTTCAATGCTTTGCGTTCTGCTGCCTCAAGTTCGGCATATGCGTTCGTCAGATCCATTTGCTGGCACAGATAAAATGCTTTGGCAAAGTGAGGTTCCGGGTCAAGGGGGAAGGCTCTGGCAACTTTGTCGGAATACTCCAGGGCTTCCCGGTACAACCCTTCTTTCCCAAGCAGCGACACCACATTGAGCGCCGGTTCGATATCATCTTCCTTGAGCAGGCGATCAAAATACTTGTGAGCTTCTTTCATGTCCTCAGCTTCAAAATAAATCTCACCCAGGGCCTGAATGGTGTCGGCAGATGGATCCAGTTTCAATGCCTGTTTCAAGTGGGTTTCAGCCTGTTTTTTGTCGCCATGATTTAAGAGCGCACTGCCAATGGAAAGATGAATGCCGACTTTATCTCCCTCGCTTGCCAGAAGCCGGGCGATGGTTTCATCCACTTTTTTCTGATCCTGCTGAGTCAGATAGAGTAAGAGCAACGACGTCAACGAGAGGGTAAAACTAGGGTTGATGGCGATTGCTTTTTCATAAAATTCAATTGCCGTTTGGGTATCGCCACTCTCTTCAGCATTGATTCCAACTCGATTGAGACCAAGGGCATAGACGGCCTGAGCGCCGGGATTGCTCGGATCCAGTTGATAGGCTTGCTCAAAACAGGCAAAGGACTTGTCAAAATTCTTTTTCTCAGGACCTAAAATAAATCCCTTTAAAATCAGAAGTTCAACCGAGGCACCGTGCGCCCGTTCAATGACTTCGATGTGTTTGAGTGCCTGCTGGGTCTTGCCAAGCCCCATGTAGATTTCGGCCCCGATTTTGCGCAATTCGAGGTTGGTCGGGTCGAGTTTGAGACCGTTATCGAGTTCTTGAAACACTTCGTGGTTGGGGCGATCTACGGTCATCATCAAATCGAGCACATGCTCCGTCAACTGGACCAGATATTTCTTAAATGCTGTATCTGCCGATCTTGATTTGAGTTGCTGGCGTTGTCGCTGAAGATATTGCTTCCAGTATGAAATTGATTCGTCAATTTTTTCTGATTGTTCAAGCGCGATAGCCAGGTGTTTTAACGTCTGTTCGTTTCGGTTCCCATCATAGGACTTTTTCCACAATTCGATGGCTTCGGGTAGATTTTGCTTGAGCCAGGCGTCACCAGCTTTGATTTGAAATGCCAGCGCCAGGTTCTTTTTGACGGCTTCGTTGGCGGGTTCCAGTTGGAGGAGCACTTCCCAGGCTGCCACGGCGATATCAAGTTGATCGGTCTGGAGTGCCTGATCCGCCAGGGCAAAGAAGCAGGGTTTGAGACGAGTGACCCAGGGTAAAGTCAATCCAGCGGCGGAGGCAATGCGGTGGGCTTCACTCAAACTCATCAATGTCGATTTGAGTTCTCCAGCCCGAAGCTGCATCCAGCCGGCATAAAATGACTGGCTTCCCAGCACCGCAGCTTCAGCTCCGCTCAGAGAATGCGTGACAACTGGAAGGTTGGTAAATTGAGTCAGTGCCTCAGGCTCATTCCCTTGCAGCAGGGCTGTCCAGCCAGAAAACACCGGCGTTTCAAGGGCTGAAAAGGGCGTATCGGCAGTGGATTTCGATTTTTTGGCCTGGACTGGTTTGGCTGGCTGGGTGGCTGTGGGTTCGAGCCCACCCGTCAGGGCACTTCGCAAAAATTCAATCCGCTGGTGTGCAGGTGTGGTTTGTTCTGGTGTCAGGCGTCTCAGGACGTCACGAACTTCACGGGTTTGACCAGCCACCAGCCACGCCGTCAATTGGGCTCGCTCCAGCAACCGGTTTCCCGGTGCAAGCTGGTGCACTTTCTGAAAGCGGTCCAGGGCCAGTTTGGGATTTCCCTGAACAAGTGCCGTGGCTCCAGCCGTGAAGAGATACCCGGCATCAGCCGGCGACCGCTTCAGGGCTTCATCCAGAAAGGCATTTTTTTGCACTGGATCAGTTGTCTGGAGCGCACTGGCAAAATTGGCTTTGGCCAGCAACGTGTGAATCTGTGGTTTGGCGGCAATCAACGCCGGATCAGCACTGCCTGGTTTGGCTTCTGCCTGCCGAAGCTGGGTTTCGAGCCGCCGCAACCCTTTTAGTGCTTCTTCTGATTGGTTGTCGGCCAGCCTGACCTGTATCTGATTCAATACTTCCGAAAGATCAACTGTTGGTGCCGGTTTATTTTTGGGGTGGTGTTTTTTTCCCATAAATCACAAATTGAAGAATTGAGAATGAAGAATGAAGAATGAAGAATGAAGAATTGAGAATGAAGAATGAAGAATGAAGAATGAAGAATGAAGAATTGAGAATTGTCGGGTTCAGGATTTTTGAATTTGGGTTGACACCAGTCTTTGCCGCCGTAGCGGTGGTTGAATTGAGACAGTTCGGTTAGGGTTTGTAAAATTGAATTGGCGATGATTTAGGATTTTGGGTTATTCAAAAATTATTCATTCCCAGTCACCAATAACAAATCATAGCATTTCAGATAAATATTTCCTGGGAGCGCCGGCATCTTGCCGGCATCAATCGGTTGCGGTTCAAGCAGTTGCCGGCAGGATGCCGGCGTTCCCAGGGGGGAATCTTTTTCTGAAAAACTATCAGTTCTCAATTCTTCATTCTCAATTCTTCATTCTTCATTCTTCATTCTTCATTCTTCATTCTCAATTCTTCATTCTCAATTCTTCATTCTTCATTCCACTTATGCCCTTAGCAGCCATGGCCCACAAAAAAGAGTTTAAGGCGCGGGCGCTCTTTTTGGGCGAACGGCTTGACCTGCGGGCGCTCG
>DAOQNB010000475.1:0-5408 GCA_035335845.1 Acidobacteriota bacterium
CTTCACGCTGACGATAAACTTTTTCCATAAACACAGCCGCCCGATTGGAATCAATCGGGTGATTCCATTTTCCGTTGTGTTTTAAAGTTGAACCAACAATCAAAGCATCAGCGTGCGAATAAAAGATTTCGACATTTTCCGGCGTCACGCCTGACCCCAGAATGACCGGCAAGGTGCAGTGTTGTTTGACCTCGGCAAAATCAGCCGGATTGGGCGGATGTCCAGTGGCGGTGCCAGTCACGATCACCGCATCAGCTCGCATAAACTCAGCCGCTTCAGCCGTTTCCCCGATACTGACATCTGCGGTAATCGCATGGGCTGAATGTTTTTTCTTGATATCGGCCCAAATCTGGATTCGCCCGGCGCCAATCATTCGGCGGTACCGGAGGAGTTGTGCGGCTGAAGATTCAATCAACCCTTCGTCGGCCACGTGGGCAAAGGTAAATCCTTCAACGCGGATAAACTCCAGACTGGCAGCCTGGGCCACGGCCAGTGCCTCCAGATTGGCACCAGCCAGAATTTGAATCCCCAGCGGCAAGCTGATTTCGCTTTTTATTCGGGAGGCAATCACCGTCATCGCCGCGACAATTTCCGGCCCGACAGTTCCTTTTAAATAAGGCGTGTCGTGCATATTTTCGATCATCAGACCGTCAAATCCCAGGTCACACAGGACTTGAGCTTCCCGCAGGGCTTCGCGTGCAAGTTCGTCCACCGATTGGTGGCTGGCTGGTGTTCCAGGCAGGGCGCCAACATGGATCATGGCGATGACAGGTTTTTTTATTGGGAAAAGCTGGTTCAACATAGATTGAGGGTCAGAGTTCTGGGTTCCGGGTTCTGGGTTTAAGTGATGAGCTTTGGAGTTTTGTGTTAAGTATATTTGACTCTTCTTGCCGGATGATTGAAAGAGTGGTTTCTCCTTTTTGGGCTGAGGATATCAGGCTAAAAATGAAAGAAACTACAATTTTTCAATAATTTAGCGTCGTCGTGATATGGGGATTTCATCTCCAGAATGGTATGAACCTGCACTCTGAACTCTGAGAAATAAAATGCCACCACTTACTTTGCCAGACTTTGTTCATCACGCGCTGCCTGAAAAAGCGACCCGGCTTTGCGAAACGCTCAACGCTCCATCTCGGCTGGTGGCTCATTTGACAGTGGTCCACGACGTGGCCTGCCAGATAGTGCTTGCTTTTCCACACTTGTTTCCAAAGGCACACTTTGACCAGGAGCAGGTTTTGTTTGGCGCGGCGACTCATGATTTGGGGAAAGCACGATTTCCCCAGGAACTTCAGCAATCAGGCGAGTTACACGAAAACCACGGCCCAGACCTCCTTATTTCTCTGGGGGTGTCATCCGAACTGGCCCGGTTTGCCCGGACCCACGCTGCCTGGAAACAAACCGAAACCCGTGCTCTTCTGGACTTTGAAGACCTTCTGGTTGGGCTTGCAGATAACTGGTGGAAGGGCAAGCGGCCACCCGAACTTGAAGAAGCCATTCTGCATCACCTGGCGACCCAAACCCAAACCGAAGCCTGGGAACTGTTTACTCGGCTTGACGAACTGGCCCAGACCATCACCCACCCAGCCCAGGAGCGACTTGACTGGATGCGCTCATTTCCAGCTTAACCACCAATTTCAAGCTCCAAAGAAACCGCACCCAATCAGTGCCGGTCACTGGAAAATTCACCCAGAAAGCATCAAACTCAAAAAACTAATCCGGCAATCCTTTCAGCCCATCTCATTCTCCTCAATTGGAGTTTCATACCTATGTCAGATCTTCAACGGTATGTTCTGACCCTGATCATGGTCGCCCTGGTCACCGGGTCAGAACCACCGGCTCTGGTTCGCAACCTGACAGTTCCCAGTGTGCCTTTAGTTCAAACACGCCAATCTGGATTGGACACAAGCAGAGTTGATGGAAAAATTGTCACGGGTCATCCTCAGACATTGCCAATTCAAATGAAAAAGTCTGAGTTTGCCTCGGTTGTGGTGGGTCAACGAGGGGTTGATCTGCACGTCACAGTGACCGATCCAACCGGACAAAAAGTGGTTGAGGTCGTCTGTCCGAGCCTGACCCAAAGCCGCCTGCCAGTAGTATGGTCAAGCAAATTACCCGGAAAATATCTGATTGAAATTCAACTGGCTGACCCGAAAGCTGATTCAACTCCATTCACGTTCCAACGGGTCGAACTTCGGCCAACTCGCCCCACCGATCTCGCCCTCATTCAGGCTCAGGCTGATTTTTATGAAGCGGTTTCCCATTTCAAACAATCACAGTTTGAAGAAGCACTGTTGCTTGTCATCTCAGCCCTTTCAACCAGAGAAAAACTTTCAGGTCCAGATACCCTTGATGTGGCTGATTGTTTCAATCTACTGGGAAATGTGACCTATTACCAAAAGAAACAAGATCTGGCTGAAACCTGGTATGCCCGGTCACTGGCACTCAGAGAAAAACAATTGCCAGACGATGATCCCGATCTGGCCATCGTCCGATATAACCTGGCCTGGGTCTGGCACCAACAGAAGCAACTCTCAAAAGCTGAAGCGATGTTTCGAGCGGCGATTTCAACGTATGAAAAGGGACTGGGAATCAACCAGGGCGAGGCCCTCAAATGTTATGAAAAGCTTGGCGAAATTTACTTCACCCAACGTGATGTCACCCGGCTGGCGGCAGTGGAAAAAGAATTGACTGACCGCATAGACCAGGTTGCCCCAACTGAGGCGTCCAAACTGGCCTCTTCCATTTTCACAATTGGAGGGTTGTACTTACAGGGCGGAAATTATCCCAAATCAATCCAGATTCAAGAGCGCGCCCGCTCTCTTTTGGAAAACCTGCCGGCCCCAAACAAAGAAATCCAGGCCGATGTGTATACTGAATTGGGTAAAGGGTATTTTTTCAGCAACGATCTGGTCAAGGCTGAAACCTACCTGGCCAAAGCTCTGGCTGTGCGGGAACAATACACGGCAACTGATGAACCAAATATCGCTGCGGCACTCAGCAATCTGGCCCTGGTGTATCGTGCCCGTGGCGATTTGAACCGGGCAGAGCCGTTGTTACTCAGAGCGGTTTCGATCAATGAAAAGATTTACGGCACTGAGCACGAATATGTGGGCGCCTCATTGAGCACCCTGGGGTTACTTTACATTTCCAAAGAAAATTTCCGGGCGGCTGAGCCATTGTTTCAACGCGCTTTGGCCATGTTTGAAAAGGTGCTGCCCCCAGACCACCCCAATATTCCTTTTGTACTCAATAATCTGGCTACGATTTACCAGAACTTGAAGGAACCTGAAAAAGCCCTTCCCTTATTTGAACGGGCCTTGACCCTGAATCAAAAGATTCTAGGTCCGGATCATCCCACCGTCGCCGCACTGCTCAACAACCTGGGTTTGCTTCAGTTAACATTGGATCATAACCGTGAGGCGATTTCCTTGCTGGAACAATCTCTGACGATTTATCAGAAAAGATTGAGTAATGACCACCCCAGTGTGGCCATTTGCTTGCGCAATCTGGCAAGGTCATACAGCGGGGCTGGTGAGATTGACAAGGCCGTTGACAATCTGTCCCAATCAAATGAAATCATTGAGCGTGATTTAAACCGGAACCTGATCGTCGGTTCCGAGCGGCAGAAGTTTCTCTATCTTAACAAGTCATCGAATAATACAAGTGAATCGCTTAATCTTCATTTGATGCTGGCGCCCAACAACTTAAAAGCCTGTAAGATGGCCTTCACCGCACTCCTGAGACGTAAGGGGCGCGCACTTGATGCGATGACCGAAGGCATCGAGGCACTCAGAAAGCGAGCCCTCCCTGAAGATAAAGTGTTGTTTGACGATCTTTTGAAAAAGAAAAGCGAGCTTGCGACTTTGATTCTGAAAGGTGCTGGAACCGAAGGACTTCAAAAACACCAGGAAGCCATCAAGAATCGAAGGGAAACGATTGATCAACTTGAGGCCCAAATCAGTGCCAGGAGTGCAGAATTTCGGGCTCAATTCCAACCGATCACGCTTGAAGCCATCCAAAAGGCGATCCCACCCCACAGTGCTCTGGTTGAATTTGCGACATACAAGATACCGGACAGCCCAGGTCACCGGTTTGCAGCCTATGTCCTTCAAAATGAAGGAGAGCCAAAAGCCGTTGACCTGGGTGACAATAAGATCATCAACCGGGTAGCGGCTGAATTTCGAAAGTTGATCGTGCTGGCAAACTCTGGCCGGAATCTCACCAAAGTCAACGAGGTTCCAGCCACACGCCGGGAAAGAGAGAAGCAACTCTTTCAAGCCGCCCAAAAACTAGACCAGCTTATCTTGAAACCAGTTCGGGCGCTGGTTGGTTCGGCCAGTCACCTGCTGATTTCGCCGGATGGCGACCTTAACCAGGTGCCTTTTGCCGCGCTGGTTGATGAAAACGGGAAGTATTGTATTGAGAATTATTTACTGACCTATCTCACCAGTGGTCGAGACTTATTGCGCTTAGAAGTCAAAATTGAAAGCGCCGAACCGCCACTGATTATGGCGGATCCTGACTATGGAACCGGCTCAGGCCCGCTCCTGTTTGGACAAACACTAGGTCAACTGCCCCGGCTCGAAGGCACAGAACAGGAAGGAAAAATGCTGAAACACCTGTTCCCAAAAGCCACGCTCCTGATGAAGGCAGATGCGACTGAAGAAACGATCAAAACTGTCCACAGGCCAGAGGTGCTCCATATAGCCACACACGGCTATTTTTACGCTGATCCAGATCAACCCGGTCCAGATGCCCCCGCTGACACCCGGTCTGTGACTCCGAGATCAGATGCCGAGGCAAGTGAAGAACTCCGGATGCAAAACCCATTGACCCGATCCTACCTTTTTTTTGCGGGTGCAAATCGTGCAGGAGATACTGAAAAGGATGGGACATTGACGGCTCTCGAAGCGGCTGGACTTGACCTGTGGGGCACTAAACTGGTGGTCCTCTCGGCCTGCGACACGGGGTTGGGTGAGATTCGATTTGGTGAAGGAATTTATGGACTCCGACGGGCCCTGGTGCTGGCCGGGTCTGAAACCCAAATGATGAGCCTCTGGCCAGTGGCAGACGTCGCCACCAGCAAGTTAATGGTGGCCTATTACCAGCGGTTGAAGAAAGCCGAAGGTCGCAGTCAGGCGCTACGAAATGTGCAGCTCAACTTTCTGAAAGATCCAAAATATCGCCACCCCTATTATTGGGCCAGCTTTTTTACATCTGGTGAATGGGCAAACCTCGCCGGAGTGCGGTAAGGCAGGAAAAGGTAGCTGAGTAGGCAAAACTTCCTTCAGTCTGGTTTGCATAATGTCCTCCGTTGCGGAAAGGTCAGTTTTCGCCCGGATGGGCGCCGGAAAATAGCCGGACATTCTATGTCAAGCTGTTTTTTCAAGAAAGAAAACGGTTGAATC
>DAOQNB010000476.1:0-5402 GCA_035335845.1 Acidobacteriota bacterium
AATGATGACGACGTTTTTGAAATCCACCGCGCGGCCTTTTCCGTCGGTCAGCCGGCCATCATCGAGGATTTGCAGCAACACGTTGAACACATCCGGATGGGCCTTCTCAATTTCGTCAAAGAGAATGACCGAATAAGGCCGTCGCCGAACGGCTTCGGTCAATTGACCACCTTCCTCGTAGCCAATATATCCCGGAGGCGCACCAATCAGACGGGCGACCGAATGCTTCTCCATATATTCCGACATATCGAGGCGCACCATCGCGTGTTCGTCATCAAACAGAAATTCGGCCAGTCCCCGGGCGGTCTCGGTCTTCCCAACCCCGGTTGGCCCAAGGAAGATAAATGACCCGATTGGCCGGTTTGGATCCTGCAGGCCGGCACGCGAGCGACGAACCGCATTGGCCACGGCTTCCAGGGCTTCATTTTGACCAATGACCCGTTGCTGCATCCGCTCTTCCATATGCAGCAGTTTTTGCATTTCGCTTTCCAGCATTTTTGAAACTGGAATCCCGGTCCATTTGGCAATGACCAGTGCGACATCTTCTTCATCAACTTCTTCTTTGAGCATACGCCCGGTCTTTTGCAACTCAACCAGCCGTGCCCGGTTGGCTTCAACCTGCCGCTGGAGTTCAGCCATCTTGCCGTACCGGATTTCAGCCACTTTGGCGTAATCGCCAGCCCGTTCAAAGCGGTCGGCTTCGATTTTGAGTTCCTCCAGTTTTTCTTTGTTTTCGCGCAGACGCTGAATGACTTCTTTTTCAGATTGCCACCGGGCTTTCAACCCGGAGCTTTTTTCCTTCATCTCTGAAATTTCCAGCTCAATTCGCTTTAACCGCTCACGGGCATCCACATCTTCTTCACGCTGAAGAGCCTGGCGTTCAATCTCACGTTGTGTGATTTCGCGTTCAACTTCATCAATTTCAGTTGGCAGGCTGTCAATCTCAATCCGTAACCGCGATGCAGCCTCGTCAATCAGATCAATCGCTTTGTCAGGTAAGAACCGGTCGGCAATATAGCGATTTGAGAGGTGCGCAGCGGCAACAATCGCCGCGTCCTTAATGCGCACGCCGTGATGGATTTCATAGCGTTCTTTCAGGCCGCGCAAAATGGAAATCGTGTCCTGCACATCGGGTTCGGCCACAAACACTGGCTGGAATCGCCGTTCCAGCGCCGCATCTTTTTCAACGTGCTTTTTGTATTCATTCAGGGTTGTGGCGCCGACGCACCGCAATTCGCCACGGGCCAGAGCTGGCTTGAGCATATTGGAAGCATCCAGCGCGCCTTCCCCGGCGCCTGCACCAACCAGCGTATGTAACTCGTCAATAAAGAGGACAATCTGCCCTTCGGCCCGGATGACTTCTTTCAACACCGCTTTGAGACGGTCTTCAAATTCGCCCCGGTATTTGGCGCCCGCCAGCATGGCGCCGAGATCCAGCGTAATCAGGCGCTTGTTTTTGAGGGATTCCGGAACATCACCTGAGACAATCCGCATGGCCAGTCCTTCAACAATCGCGGTTTTCCCAACGCCGGGTTCGCCAATCAGCACCGGGTTGTTTTTTGTCCGTCGTGACAAAACCTGCACCACGCGCCGGATTTCATCGTCGCGACCAATCACCGGGTCCAGCTTTCCAATGCGGGCCAGTTCGGTGAGGTCGCGCCCGTACTTTTTCAGCGATTCATACTTTGATTCAGGATCCTGATCGGTAATCCGCTCGCCACCGCGCAATTGCTGCAACACCTTGAGCAAATCTTCACGGTTGACGCCCCGCTGACGAAGAATTCGCCCGGCAGTACTGTCCTTATCACCAGCAATGGCCAGCAACAAATGTTCGGTACTCAGATAGGCATCCTGAAATTGATCGGCTTCTTTTTGAGCGGCGGTAAAAATGGCGCTGACTTTGGGAGAAAAATAGCGTTGAGCACCACTGACTTTCGGTAACTTGCCAATGACCTCACGGGCATCCTGCACAATCGACGGAACACTGGCGCCGATTTTTTCCAGGATTGATCTGGCAATGCCTTCGTTTTGTTCAAGCATGGCCACTAACAGGTGTTCGGGTTCAACCTGAGGATGTTGTGCCTGTTCGGCCATGGCGACGGCATCCTGAATGGCTTCCTGAGCGCGCAGTGTAAAGCGATCTAATCTCATAAATATCTCCAAAGTGTCGAAATCAGGTTCCTGATGTCTCGGTAGGTGTAAGCAAACCAGTTTAGCTAGTAAATCTTAGCGTGGCGATAATATAAATATCTGAGTGAATCATTGTCAAGTTTTATTCACCGGCTTTTGAGATCACCAGATCCAGACACGCCTGCGACCGGGTGACCTTCATTCACCAGAGCCGAAGGAAGATTGCAGGTGTTGCAAAGCGTTTGGTAGAGTCACTCAAACTTTATCTTTATTTTTCCCCCTCTTGCTTTCTTTTTTATGACCACACATCTCATCAAACGTGCACTCTTAAGCGTCTCTGACAAAACCGGGCTGGTTGAATTTGCCCGCGGGTTACAATCACTTGGCATTGAACTGATTTCGACTGGTGGAACGGCAGAAAGCCTTCAAAAAGAAGGTCTTCCAGTCAAAGATGTCTCAAGCATAACCGGCTTTCCGGAGATTCTGGATGGTCGAGTCAAAACCCTTCACCCAAATGTCCACGGAGGCATCCTGGCCCGCCGTGACCTCGCAACCCATTGTGCTCAGCTCGAAGAACACCGGATCGAACCAATTGATCTGGTTGTCGTCAATCTCTATCCTTTTACCCAAACCATTGCTCAACCAGGAGTTACGCTGGAAGCAGCCATCGAGAAAATTGACGTGGGCGGACCGACCATGGTTCGGGCGGCAGCGAAAAACTTTCGCCATGTCGCAGTGGTCACTGATCCGCACCGATATTCAGCCATTCTGGAAGAACTCCAGACTCAGGGCGGCGCACTCACGCTGGCCACCCGATTTGCGCTGGCCACGGCGGCCTTTGAACACACCGCCAGCTATGATCTGGCAATTTCAGAATTTCTCACCAATCGGGCTCAGTTTGACGCCGGGTCCAACCAGTTCCAGGTATCAGAAACGGAACTCTTTCCCGCACACCTTTCGTTCCAGCTTGAACGTCGTCAGGCGCTTCGCTACGGAGAAAATCCACACCAGCAGGCAGCGCTGTACCAGTTGACCACCACAGATCGAAGTGGAATCGCCTTTGCCGACCAGTTACAAGGAAAAGAACTCTCCTTTAATAATCTGATTGATCTCGATGCCGCCTGGAACCTGGTCTGTGAATTTGATCACCCGGCCTGTGCCATCATCAAACACACCAATCCCTGCGGGGTAGGCGTGGCATCAGTGCCACTCGAAGCCTATCGCCAGGCCCTGGCCACCGACCCGGTATCAGCTTTTGGGGGAATTATTGCCTTTAATTCCCAGGTTGACGCAGGAACGGCGACCGAAGTCACCAGCATGTTTGTCGAAGCGGTGATTGCACCCGATTTTGACGAAGCCAGTTTAGAGATTTTTGCGGCCAAGAAAAATGTACGAGTCATGCGGGCCCGGCCTGGACATTCAGCCACCGGGTGGAACGTGCGCAGTGTTTCAGGCGGGATTCTGGTCCAAACTCAAGACACGCTCCAGGTCACACCTGACCAACTCCGGGTCGTCACCGAGCGTCAGCCAACCGAAACCGAACTTCAGGACCTGTTGTTTGCCTGGACCGTGTGTAAGCATGTGAAATCAAATGCCATTGTGTATGCACGCAACTTGCAACTGGTCGGAGTTGGCGCTGGCCAGATGAGCCGGGTTGATTCCGTGAAAATTGGTGCAATGAAGGCCAAATTGCCCATCGAGGGCGGGGTGCTGGCCTCTGACGCCTTTTTCCCGTTCCGTGATGGCCTCGATGCCGCCGCTGAACATAAAATCACAGCCGTTATCCAGCCTGGCGGCTCTGTCCGCGACGCAGAAGTCATTGCGGCTGCCAACGAACATGGTCTGGCCATGGTCTTTACCGGCGTCAGGCATTTTAGACATTAGAGCTATGTTCTTGGTGCTTCGTTCTTGGTTCCTGGTTCTTTTTCAAAAGGTTGATCATTCCGCAACCAGCAATAACGATCAGGCACCAGTCACCACACTTTATTTCATCCCAAAGTAAGGAACCACCTATGTCCAACGAGATTGAAAATCCGCAACCACCTGATGAGCCTGGGAAGAACGGTCAGTCAAATGAGCCGGAATCAAACAACGGAGACGCGGTCCATGCCGATTCGGGCGAGGCATCACGCTCGCCCGAAGAAGGCCAGCCGGTTTCTGCGGCTGACCCGTCAAGCCACACTGAAACCACCCGGGTTCGATGCCGGTTCTGTAACCAGTTAAACCAGCTCCGAGCTGGGGTATCGCTTTCAAAAGATGGTCATATTCGCTGTGGACGGTGTCGCCTTCCACTCAGTGAAGAGACCCATACCAAATTTGGGACTATTGACCCACACAGTTATATCCATCCACTGGATTCACAGGCCCTTCGGACGCTGCAAATGATTCCAGGAATTGATCCAATCCTGAAAAAGTTTCTGGAAGTCACTGGTGAAAGTATTTTGCGGATTATTTTCTCGGCCAATGGTGTCCGGGTCACTGAGCGGCAATGCCCGGATCTGAATGCCAAGCTGGAGGTGGTGTGCTCAACTTTGGGAGTTGAAAAACCGGAACTGTACCTGAGCGTCACCAACCCGCTCGGCGGGGGCGGCGGACTTGGGTTTAATGCTTTTACCAGTGGCGTTGAAAAACCGTTTATTGTCGTGTTTTCGCCATTGATTGAGCGGCTTGATGATACCGAGGTCCTGGCTGTTCTGGCTCACGAAGTCGGCCATATCCACTGTAACCACTTGCTGTATAAGGTTGCCGCTGAATTGCTGTTTATGCTGGCCAATACGGCTCTCGAATCAGCTCCGATCCCCCCAGGATTGATCAGTTTGATTACACTCCCGGTTCGAGCAGCCTTGATGACCTGGTATCAAAAAGCTGAATTGAGTTGTGATCGCGCGGCGCTACTGGTGACGCAAGATTCAAAAGCACTGGTCAATGTCATGATGAAGCTGGCTGGCGGAAGTATGACCTCAAAAGTCAACTATGAAGAATTCATCAACCAGGCTCGTGAATTTGATAAATCCACCCAAGCCAGCTTCATTGACAGTTTCTGGACCTCAATCCTGGCCAGTGGACGAACGCATCCCTTCCCGGTCTGGCGTGTTTCTGAAATCTTGAAATGGACCGAAGATCCAGAAGGCTATGAACGAGTCTTGAAACTTGGCCAACCTCAGCAAACGCAGGCCGCTTCAGCCTGAAAAAACTAGACTTGAGAATGAAGAAACAATTGGTGCTTGGTTCTTGGTGCTTGGTTCTTGGTGCTTGGTTCTTGGTGCTTGGTG
>DAOQNB010000477.1:0-5394 GCA_035335845.1 Acidobacteriota bacterium
CATACCCTGGAGATGCCCCCGGAGTTCCTTCAGCCGATGACTGAGAATCTCTGTAAACTGACCATCAAAAATGGCAGCAAGCCGTTCTAAAACCTCGGTTTGAAGGACCATGCCCGAAGCGCTCCTCTGGTCAGATCCCCAGTGGCGCGGCACCTGGACCAGCATTGCCTCCAATTCCTCGATCCGAACTGGCTTGACCACCACCCCATTCATACCAGCCTCAAAGCAGGCTTCCCGATCCTGGTCAAAGGCATTTGCCGTCATGGCCACAATCCAGGGCTGCCGCATCTGTGGTCGGCCCCGAATCCAGCGAGTCGCTTCCAGTCCGTCCATTTCCGGCATCTGGATATCCATCAGAAGCAAATCATACGGTTTCTGCTCAACCCGAAGGCAGGCGTCACGCCCGTTGACCGCCACATCGGCCCGGTACCCAAGTTTTTCCAGAAGTCTCAATGCTACTTTTTGATTGATCTGGTTATCTTCAACCAGCAAAATATTCAGGGTTTGAACTGAACGTCCCATCCAATGCGAAATGGAGCCTGTCCCACGGGATGTCACCTCAAGCAACGGAGCGCGCTTTAATCGCAGCGTAAATCCAAACGTGGTCCCCCTGCCCACCGTGCTCGTCACCTGAATCTGCCCCCCCATCAAGGCCACCAGCCGGCTACTGATCGCCAGTCCCAGCCCGGTGCCACCATATTTTCGGGTCGTCGAAGCATCCACCTGACTAAATGATTTAAATAACCGGTCCCGCCGATCAGCCGGAATCCCAATGCCAGTATCCTGGACTTCAAATCGGATCGAGTCCGGCAACGCATCAGGTGCTCGATCAACGTGCACCGTCAGCTCAATCCACCCGTGATGCGTAAACTTCACCGCATTTCCAATGAGATTGAGCAGGATCTGGCGAATTCGGCCAGGATCGCCACATACCTGAGACGGAAGCTCAGGATCAATTCGCATGCGTAATTCAATCCCTTTCGCCTTCGCCGGTCGGGAAAAAATCTTGACCACCTCCTCCAGGCACCCGGCTAAATCAAATGGCAGCTCTTCGAGTTCGATCACCCCTGCTTCAATTTTTGAGAAATCCAGAATGTCATTGATGATGGTTAACAATGACTCGGTACTTGATTGGATAATTTGCGCGCATTCCTGCTGGTGGGATGTCAGGGTTGAATCAGACAAAAGCTGGGCCATGCCCAGAATTGCATTCATCGGGGTCCGGATTTCATGGCTCATATTGGCCAGAAACTCAGACTTGGCCCGGCTGGCTTGAACCGCTTCCTCTTTGGCTTCGACCGCCTGACGTTCTGAGTCTTTTAACTGGTCTACCATCCGGCCTAACTCTTCATTTTTACTGCGAATCACGGCTTCGGCCTCGGCTCGCTGGAGATTTTCGGTTTCGATGGCCTTTTTTTGAATTTCAGCCGCTTCAGCTCGCGCCCGTTCAACTTCCCGTTCGGCGGTTGCCGCGCGGGCCAGAACCATGGCTTCCCGGAGTTGAATCCGGGTGGCCGCCCGGAACCGAACGAGCCAGCCAAAGAACGAAAGGCTTCCACCCAGCAAAACCAGATAGCCAGCATAGGCCCACGAAGTTCGCCACCAGGGCGGCGAAATCACCAGCCGAATCACAGCCCCCTGTGTATTCCAGACCCCACTGCTGTTGGCGCCTCTGACTCGAAAAAAGTATGTTCCAGGCAGCAGGTTCCCATATACCACCTGAGGCCGCCCGGTGACCCCAACCCAGTCCTGATTGCCCCCCTCCAGTTGAATTGCATACTGGTTTAACTCTGGTGCATTGAAGTCCAGAACTGCAAATTCGAATCCAACCGTGTTTTGTTTATCTCCAAGTGCCACTGACTCAGTGACTGGGACCGGGATTCCATTCACCAGAATCTGACTCACCACCACTGGCGGAATTGAAGAAGTGGGCTGGATTGAATCTGGAGTGAATTGATTGAGCCCATTGGTGCCGCCAAAGAACATCACCCCTGACCGTGTTCGGCAGAAAGCGCCCCGGTTAAATTCCTTGCCCTGCAAACCATGTTCCGGCCCAAATAAGACAAATGTCCGGTGAACCGGGTCAAAGCGGGCAATACCATTGTCGGTACTCACCCAATACTTCCCTTGCAGGTCTTCTAACACCGCATACGTTACATTATGGGGCAATCCATCGTGGGTCGTGAACTGTTCAAATCGATCCCGAGCTGGATCATAACAAAATATACCGGCGCCTTTGGTAGCGATCCAGATTTGTCCTTTTGAATCTTCGCGAATACACCCAACGAGAATTCCGGTTTGATTGATTTTGAGTTGCTGATCATAGTGGACGCTGACGCCAGTTTCCGGATTGTAGCGAATTAAGTTGCCATCGAGCCCGACCCAGAGCCAATGCTGACGATCCTCCATGACTGACTGCACATCCATATACTGGCCTGATTGAAATCCTAACTCTTGCTGGTAGAGGCGTGATTGCTGGCGATTTGAGTCAATTTGATACAATCCTCCATTTGTACCCACCCAGAGGTTTTCTTTTGAATCTTCATACAAACTATAAATAATGGCATTGGATGGGATGAGGGAAGACCGCTCAAACCGCTGTGTCCGACGATTCAAAGTCAGCAACCCCTTTGGTCCAGCCATTCCGACCCACAGTGTTCTCCGACGATCTTCACAAATGGCAAATAATCGGTCATCACCAATCGCCCCCCTGGCGGCTGGCTGGCGGAACCGGGTAATGTCACCAGTCTGAAGATCAATCCGGTTTAAGCCGTTAAACTGGGTGCACACCCAGACGAACCCGTCCTGATCTTCACAAATGCCGCGAATATAATTTCCACTGATTGTTTTTTCATCAAATGGATTGTGCCGATACAGGCGAAATACATGCTTGTAGGCAGAATGTTTGTCCAATCCGGTCACCCCATTCCCAACCCACAATACCCCAAACCGATCCAGCAATAAGGTCGTCACACTATTACTGGAGAGACTTTCACCAACCCGGTCATCGTGGGTACTCCACCGGGTTGTTCCGGTTTCAATATCTACCTGCGCCAGCCCGTTATCCTGACCGCCGACCAGCAGGGTGGTTTGGTTTAGAGCCAGCAGACTGGTGATATGACAGGGTTGAATGAGGGCGGTCTGGCTCACCTGATCAACCAGGGTTGTTGGAAGGTCACTTGAATCAGTTTTCACTGACCACAACCCATCCTGAGTCCCAACAAACAAATATCCAGATGGGTGAAAACAAAGCCGGCTGATTTCACGAACTGGCCGGGTTGAGGTGGCCCCTATATCGTGTGGACGATATGTTCCGGTTTGGGGATCAAACTGAAATAACCCCACGGTGGTGGCAACCCACAATCTTTTTTGTGCGTCCTCAGCCACTGCCAGAACCGCCCGGGCTTCACCTTGAATCACTTGAAAGAGCTGATCCGACCTGGTTTCAGGGTTGTACCCCACCAATCCCCGCCTGGTTCCAATCCATATTCGCCCGGATGAGTCTTGAAAGAGCGAAAGGATCTGGTCTTTCACACCAACTTGTGTCAGGGATTCGAGTTTGACAAACGTATCGTCGGTTTGATGATAGACAAATATCCCCTCGCGCTGAGTTCCAACCCACAGCCCTCCGGCCTGGTCAGTCAGCAAACAATTGGTGGTGATATTTGGTTCAAGCGGTGTTGAGTGCAATGGATAGTACTTAAACGTTATCCCGTCATACCGGAAAACGCCTCGTTCAGTCCCAACCCACAAAAAACCAGTTGAATCCTGAGCCAGACACCGGACGGCACCGCTGGTCAACCCCTGCACCTCTCGGAAGTGTTCAAACCGGAGGATAGGTTGTGCCTGGGCACTGGCACCGGTGAGAAGCAGGAAACCAAGGGTTAGACCATATCTGATCAACCACAAAACATACCATTGATTGCAAGAGGCCATGGTAAATCGCATGTGGGGGTTGGCAGGCAAAGTCAGATGAACTGAGGTAACACAATCCAGGATGCGGGGCAATGATGAGGAATGAATGGGGACCAGTGTATCTTAAACACGAGAATATTCCTATCAGTGGGATTCAATTCCCCCAACCTTCGCTCAGAGCACTGATAAACCTACTTTATATTAATAATTATCAGATGCAGTATACTCCAAAAAAAGAGAGATGCACCATCTCTCTTTTTCTTATCTTCTCAGGTGTGCCGGTTTGATGTTTCCCCCCTGCCTATTCAACCATTGTTCTCCCGCCTCGTGCCACTTGCGCGCGTTGGGCCAGCTCTCGTGCCTGAGGAATCGTTTCAATGGCCTTTTGGGTTTGGGTATCAACCTGCAGCCGGACTTCCATCCCGGCTTCCGTACCATAGGCAGCCGTCACAACCTGCTCGCGGATCAGATTACGCAAATATTTGCTGTTTTCAGTTACCTGGCTATCAGTGACAGATTTGTAGTCCGGGCTGGTGCGGAGAAACGCCCGAAACGCCGTCAGAAGCTTATCGGTCACGACATAGTCATCATCCCGGAGTGTATGATGATACTGGGTTTGGGTTACCCGAAACTGCGGGAAACCCTGGATCTGGCCGCCGATCAATTGCCGCGTAAACTCAAACGTGGCACTAAACAACTGCGCCTGAATCGGCGTCAAGATTTGTTCTTTTTCTTCGACATCAGGCGTAATACCACCGCCACCGTAAACTTTACGCCCCATATCGGTCGAAAGGGCCTGGCCAACTGGCTGGGAGGTTCCAGGCTGGTGGGCATAATAGTCATAGAGTGCCCCCCCAGAATACTGACGCTGGATACACCGACCACTTGGGGTATAGTACTTGGCCGTCGTCAAAGTCAGGGCAGATCCAAAGGGTAATTTAAAAACGGTTTGGACCAGACCTTTGCCAAAGCTTTGTTCCCCAACAATCAATCCCCGGTCATGGTCCTGGATAGCGCCAGCCACAATTTCAGAGGCTGAGGCTGAACCACGGTTGATTAAGACCACCATCGCGCTCTGGTTAGGCCGATCATTTTCAGATCGGTATTCACGAAACTCAGCTTCTTCGTTTCCAGGTCGCCCTTTCTGTGACAGGATGGTCAGATCTTCAGGTAAAAAAGCGCTGGCCACCTTGATGGCCTGATTGAGGAGACCTCCCGGATTGCCACGTAAATCCAGGATCAGCGACCGCATCCCCTGCGCCTGTAAATCCTGAAGCGCCACCCGCAACTCATCCTCGGTTGTATGAGTAAACCCTTGTAACAAAGCGATATACCCGATTCCAGGACGAATCATAAAGTGGTGGCGAATCGAAGGCAGCGGCACAGCATCGCGAATGATTTTAAAGGTCAAGGGTTTGGGGACGCCCACCCGCTCAACGGTTACTTCGACCGGTTCGCCTTGCGGCCCCCGGACTTCAT
>DAOQNB010000478.1:0-5379 GCA_035335845.1 Acidobacteriota bacterium
TGATGAGCAGGCTCGTTCCTCCTTTGCATGTGGTTGTCATTGGTAACCCGAATGGTCAGCGGATAGCCCATCTGCAAGCGGCACTCAGCCGACTCAATCTCTCACCAGCACAAGTGATTCTCTATACTGACTTGATTGCTGGACGCGTTCGGCTGACTGATGTGATAGAGCCAGGCTCAGTACTTCGGATTGAATCACCTGACAAAGATTTTGAAACCAACCGGGCCTTTCTGATACTTGGTGCGGAACAGGCAGCCAGCGAGCAGGTGGATTTTCTTTCGCCAGAACAAGTTGATCAGCTCCAGTTTGAAAAAGGTCGCTTATGGCCTTCCCGGCAATGGTATCTTGGATTTTGTACAACGCTCCGGCTCATTGAGGTTCAGGTAGCTGAGTGTCCAGGGGTTCAGTACCTGCAACCTCCTCTAGCAATTTCCAGAATGTTTGATAAACGCCTTTGTCAGAGCCTGTTTGCTGAAACCGGCCTCCCAGTTCCTCAAATTCTAGGCCCACCTGGGTGTTTTGAAGAACTATTGACAACAATGTATCAAACCGCCTGCCAT
Source organism: Acidobacteriota bacterium (assembly GCA_035335845.1). Taxonomy (GTDB): domain Bacteria; phylum Acidobacteriota; class Blastocatellia; order Chloracidobacteriales; family Chloracidobacteriaceae; genus JACQXX01. The sequence continues at coordinate 561 of DAOQNB010000478.1, forward strand.
CAAGTCTTCGTCAAGCTGGCACATGGGTCGAGTGCCGCCGGAGCGGTGGCACTGCGAACCAGCAATGGTCGGTTTCAAGCCACCACCACCGTTGAAATGGTGCAGGAACAAGGTAGTCTGAAACTCTATAACTCACGCAAAATCCGAACGTATACCAATCCAAAGGAAATTGCAGAGCTGGTAGATGCCCTGTGCCGTCATCGGGTTCACGTCGAACGATGGCTTCCCAAAGCCGCTGATGGAAATGGTTGCTTTGACCTGCGGATGGTCGTCATTGACGGTCAGGTTCACCACATCGTAGCCCGAACCAGTCGAAGTCCATTCACCAATCTGCATCTCCTCAACACTCGTGGAGATATTGAAGCCATCCGGGCACGCATTCCAGATGCTGTCTGGCAATGTGCAGTTCAAAGCTGCGAACGGACCATATCCTGTTTCCCAGGAAGTTTTTACGCCGGAATTGACCTTTTGATCACTGCCGGGTATCGCCATCACGCGGTACTGGAAATTAATGCTTTTGGTGATTTATTGCCCGGTGTTTTGCACAATGGGCTTGATACCTATTCAGCCGAGCTACGTGCCTGGCTCAATCAGTATTCAGGGTTTGGGTAAAAGAGAAATCGGACCAAAGGACATTTCTTGACCCTAAACGTTGAAGCCCAAACCCTCACTATGCTTGATATGCATTCGTTGATTGGCTCACATGACGTGTTCTTTCTCACACTTGACACGTTGCGGTATGACGTGGCTTGCCAGATGCTGGACTCAGGTCACACACCACACCTGGCTGCCCTGTTACCGGATGGACGATGGGAAGCGCGCCACACGCCAGGGAGTTTCACCTATGCGGCCCATCAATCGTTTTTTGCTGGTTTTTTGCCAACGCCGATTGCACCTGGCCCGCACCCACGATTGTTTGCTACGGCTTTTGCCGGAAGCGAAACCATTACCCAGAACACCATTGTTTTCAACGCCCCAGACATTGTGACTGGATTTGCCAGCCTTGGCTATCACACCATTTGCATTGGAGGAGTTGGTTTTTTTAACAAGCTCAATCCCCTGGGAAGTGTGTTGCCTGGACTTTTTGCTGAAAGTTACTGGTCGCCATCTCTGGGCGTGACGGATCCAGATTCAACCCGCAATCAGGTACGGCTGGCCTGTGAACTTCTGGAACGTCTCCCAATCAGCCAGCGAGTCTTTTTGTTTATAAATATTTCCGCCCTCCACCAGCCAAACTGTCACTATTTACCAGGCGCACAAACCGATTCGGCGGCGTCACAAGGCGCCGCGCTGGCCTATGTTGATCGTCAATTGCCACCATTGTTTTCAAAGCTCAGACAACGTGGTTCAGTACTGGGAATTGTCTGCTCTGACCACGGTACGGCGTATGGAGAGGATGGCTACTCTGGGCATCGGCTTGGTCACCCAGTGGTCTGGACCGTCCCCTACGCTGAGTTTGTTTTAAAAGGATTCAAGTTATGAAACCAGTGCAATCCCTTTGGGAACAAATACCTTATGAGGCGTACTCCTATTCATATCCGCATAAGACAGCGTATCGTCCGCTTGATCCACCAGTTTTTCTGAAAGACCTGTGGGAGAGTGAGAATCGGCAGGCCCTCTTTTTGTATATTCACATTCCGTTCTGCGAAATGCGATGCGGGTTTTGCAATTTGTTTACCACCACCAATCCGGATGACGAAATTCCCAGAGCGTACCTGCAAACGCTCACGCGGCAGGCCAATCAGGTCCGCCAGGCCCTTGGCCCGACAACCTTTGCCCGCCTGGCAATTGGTGGAGGGACTCCGACCTACCTGACCGTGAATGGACTGGAAACGTTGTTTGATTTGGTGGAAACCATTTTTGAAATAAATCCCCATCAGATTCCAGTTTCAGTTGAAACCTCGCCACTCACAGCAGAACCTGAGAAGTTGCGCCTCTTACGAGAGCGGGGTGTAGATCGCATCAGTCTTGGAATTCAAAGCTTTGTCGAATCAGAAGTTGCGGCGGTGGGCCGTCGTCAGAAAAATACTGAGGTGTTTCAGGCCATTGACCGAATCAGCCAGGCTGGTTTTCCAACTCGAAACCTCGATTTGATCTATGGATTACCGGGACAAACAGTCGAAAGCTGGCTCACTTCACTCAAAACGGCATTGACGTTTTCACCAGAGGAACTCTATTTGTACCCGCTCTATGTCCGGCCATTGACGGGGTTGGGACGCCAGGCAAAGCAATGGAATGATCTCCGACTCAACTGTTATCGCGAGGGCCGCGCCCTTCTGCTTGATGCCGGGTACAGACAACTTTCCATGCGGATGTTTCAGTCCCCGACTGCCCGTGCTGAAAAAGGACCAGTGTATTGTTGTCAGGAAGATGGGATGATTGGTCTGGGTTGTGGTGCACGGTCCTATACCCAGACACTCCACTACTCAAATGAATATGCGGTTGATGCACCAGCCGTCCGATTGATTCTAGCGGACTATTTAAAGCAACCAGACTCCGCGTTTGAACTGGCAACTTATGGAATTCGGCTCACAGAAGAAGATCAGCGCCGTCGGTTTGTGATTCAATCGTTGCTGCAAACCAGTGGCTTGAGACTTGGGGCATATCGGAGCCGATTTGGGTCTACTGTCTTTGAGGATCTTCCAGAACTAAGATCACTGATTGAATCAGACCTGGCTTTCCACAATGATGGCTTTCTCCAACTTTCCAAATATGGTCTGGAGCGATCTGACCTGATTGGCCCCTGGTTGTATTCACCAACTGTCCAAACACTGATGGAGACGTTCGAACGCCGATGAAACTGTCAATCCTGTATCGTGGGCCGCTCTCAAGCTGCAACTATGGGTGCCAGTATTGCCCATTTGCCAAGGTTCAGGAATCCACGGCTGAACACCGGGCCGATGCAGTGGCGCTGAACCGATTTGTTACCTGGGTTGCTGGCCGGATGTCTGACCAACTCTCAGTTTTCTTCACGCCCTGGGGAGAAGCACTCATCCATAAACGCTACCAGTCAGCGTTCATTCAGCTCAGCCATCTACCACATATCCAGAAAGTCGCGATTCAGACCAATCTTTCCAGCCCGCTCCACTGGATCAAAAACTGTGAGGTAACTCGACTCGGTATTTGGGCCACGTTTCACCCGACGGAAGTTTTGCGAGCGCGATTTGTGGAAAAATGCTGGGAATTGCACCGGCAAGGGGTTGGATTGAGCGTTGGTGTCGTGGGTCTCAAGGAACATTTCGACGAGATTGAATTGCTCCGACAGGAATTACCCGCCTCAGTCTATCTATGGGTCAACGCGTACAAGCGGATGGCCAACTACTACACCATTCAGGAAATACAGCAACTCTCCAGAATTGATCCGCTGTTTCTCATAAACAATCACCATCATCCAAGTTTTGGGCACACCTGTCGAACCGGGCGTTCTGTCATTTCCGTTGATGGAAACGGAACCATTCGCCGCTGTCATTTTGTAGCTGAGCCACTTGGGAATCTGTATTCGGCTGATTTTGAAATGGTGCTGAAAGAACGTCTGTGTCCAAATGAAACCTGTGGGTGCCATATCGGCTATGTTCATCTGGACAACCTACAACTCTATGAGGTTTTTGGGGAGGGAGTGCTGGAACGAATTCCTGTTTTGAGGGCTGAAACCCCCTCGGGCTCAGGGCTTGGGGCTGAAGACTCGCAAGCTCGGGGCTGAAGACGTTTGGGCTGAAGACATCGGGCTGAAAAACTGGTTTTATTTCATCCCTCATCCTTCATCCCTCATCCCTTCAATTGCCCCAAGCCCAATGTCTTCAGCCCGAAGTCTTTCAGTTTGCTGCGGCGTAACTCTTGGCCAGGCCGACGACCTTTTCAGCCGCATCGGCCATCCCAGAGGCCGTGGTGAAATTCAACCCTGACTCGTCAAGCAGCTCACGAGCACGTTCGACGTTGGTGCCTTCGAGGCGCACCACAATCGGCACCTGCACGTTCAGGTTGCGGGCGGCTTCGATCACACCACTGGCCACCATATCGCACCGGACAATCCCGCCGAAGATGTTAATGAGCACGGCCTGTACTTTTTCATCGGCCAGCAAAATCCGGAAGGCATTTTCAACCCGCTGTTGCGACGCACCACCACCAACATCCAGAAAGTTGGCTGGTTCGCCACCAGCCAGTTTGATGATGTCCATCGTGGCCATCGCCAGCCCGGCGCCGTTGACCATACAGCCAATGGTTCCATCCAGCTTGATATAGTTCAAATCGTACTTTGACGCTTCGATTTCAAGTGGTTCTTCTTCGTTGAGGTCGCGGAGTTCGGCATAGTCTTTGTGCCGGAACATGGCGTTGTCATCAAAGGTCATCTTGGCATCCAGCGCATAGAGATCCCCTTCTTCAGTCAACAGGAACGGGTTGATTTCAACCAGCGACGCATCGCTTTCCACAAACGCCCGATAGAGTGCCATCATAAATTTGACGGCTTTGCCGACCAGCTTATCGGAAAGTCCAAGGCCGAAGGCCAGTTTGCGAGCCTGGAAGACCTGAAAACCAAGGGTTGGATCAATGTATTCTTTCAGGATTTTCTCGGGTGTCGAAGCGGCAACTTCTTCGATATCCATTCCACCAGCTTCGCTCGCCATAAAAACTGGCGCGGAGGTGGCCCGGTCAATCACCAGCCCCAGATAAAATTCCTTTTTGATGTGCAAGCCTTCTTCGACCAGCAGTGTGTTGACGATTCGGCCTTCCGGACCAGTTTGGTGCGTAACCAGATTCATGCCCAGTATTTGCGAAGCCAGGGTTTCAACATCTTCCATTGACCGGGCCAGTTTGACGCCAC
>DAOQNB010000479.1:0-5377 GCA_035335845.1 Acidobacteriota bacterium
AATTCTTCATTCTCAATTCTTCATTCTCAATTCTTCATTCTCAATTCTTCATTCCGGTTTCTGGATTCCAAAGCGTTTGAGTTTTTGATAGAGCGAGCTGCGCGGGACGCCTAAGCGTTGCGCCGCTCGTTCAACCCTTCCTTGTTCAGCCTGCAAAATCCGTTCGATATGAAAGCACTCCAGTTCATCCAGCGTCATATGCAGGGTTTCGTCGGTGGCTGGGAGATTGGTATAGGCTTCAAATCGGAAATCCTTGACCTGCAACACTGAAGAATTACTGAGCAGCACCGCGCGTTCCAGCACATTGCGCAATTCGCGGATATTTCCTGGCCACGCATAATCAACCAGTGCTTTTTGAGCACTGGTCGAAAGCTCCACCTCACGCCGGCCAAACCCAGCCGCCAGCGAGTCAAGAAATAACTGGGCCAGAAGCAAGATGTCTTCTTTTCGTTCGCGCAGGGGCGGAATGGTGAGCGGAATGGTACTCAGGCGAAAATACAGGTCGCTGCGAAACGTGCGGTCCTGAACCTGGCGATTGACATCCTCATGGGTCGCCGCAATCAACCGAATATCCACGTGGACATCCCGAATTCCCCCCATCCGGCGAAATCTCCGCTCTTCCAAAACTTTTAACAATTTCGGTTGAACCTGAAGGTCCATATCCCCAATTTCATCCAGAAAGACGGTTCCCCGGTGGGCAACTTCAAACAAACCCGGTTTGGATGTGACGGCACTGGTAAAAGCCCCTTTTTCGTGCCCAAACAACTCAGTGTCAAGAAATTCTTTTGACAGGCCAGCACAATTCAGTTCGACAAATGCCTCTTCACTGCGAGGGCTATTGGTATGCAGCCAGTTTGCCAGGACCCCTTTCCCCGTGCCGGTTTCGCCCTGGAGCAAAACCGGGCTGTCAAACCCGACAATTTTCTGAGCCTGATCTTCTAACTGACGGATGGCGGGACTCGTCCCAAGAAACGGGTTGGTGGCGGTTTGGGCCTGATGTGATTTTCGCGCTAATTGTTTGCGCCGGTTACGATTATTTTCAACCAGCCGATTGATGATGATGATTAAGGCTGGAAGTTCGACCGGTTTGGTCAAAAAATGTTCGGCACCTTCTTTGATCGCCTGAACTGCCAGGTCAATCGTGCCAAACCCCGTGAGAATAATGATGGGGACGGTTGGGGCAATTTCCCGCAGGCGGGTCATTAATGTCAGCGCATTGCCATCGGGTAGGGAATAATCCAGGATGGCGACATCTGGATGGATTGATTTCAGGCGCTCTTCGGCTTCCCGACAACTCCCGGCTTCAAGCACCTCAAAGCCGCTCACATTGAGGAAGTTGCGCATGCCAAATCGGATTCCGGCTTCATCATCAACCAGTAACACAGTAGTTTTTGACACAGTTTCTCACTCCATAGCCTTTCAGAAAAAGGTTCAGCAGACCATCTTCGGATGAGAGATAGTTCTTCCTTTCCACTCATCACCCACTCACGCCTGAAGGCGCACGTTGGGATTTCTTTCCTTTTCTGAAAATCTATACCTCACTCAGAATGTTTTTTGACTCGCGGCAAGCAAATCGAGATAGGCGTTCAATTGATATCTGGGCGGTTATCATACCATTTTGGAATGAAAGCCTCGTATTATGAGAAGGCTAACTTATTGAAAGAACTGTATTTCCCTGAACCCTGAACCCTGAACCCTAAATGGTATTAGTCGGCGTCCAGCAAATCCCTGATTTTTTTGAGTAATTCTTCTACCCGGAACGGTTTGCGGATAAATGCCCAGCTTGGGTGCAGCGTTCGAGTATCCTGAACCTGGTCCTGATAGCCCGACATGATCAAAATCTTCATGTTTGGGTGAAATCGGCTCACCATTTTAGCCAGTTCGATTCCATTCATTTTGGGCATGACCACATCGGTCATCAGCAAATGGAGTGGTTTCAGGGTGTGCATACAGATTTTGTGGGCTTCCATCCCATTTTGTGCGACCAGAACCTGAAACCCACTCATTTCCAAAACCTGCTTCAGGTATTCACTTACCATTTTGTCATCTTCAACCACCAGAATGGTTTCAGTTCCTTGAGCCGTCGTGGTGAGAATCGGTTCGGCGGGGATCAGGTCCAGAGTTTCTTCATTACAGGGCAAAAATACCGAGAATGTCGTTCCTTTTCCGAGTTCACTTTCAACCGTAATCTGGCCTTCGCTTTGCCGAACCAATCCGTACACGGTTGAGAGGCCAAGTCCGGTCCCTTTTTCGGGGTCTTTGGTCGTAAAAAATGGTTCAAAAATTCGGTCCAGCAGTTCAGGCCGAATCCCGGTGCCGGTGTCCTGGATTTTGAGGGCAATATAGCTGCCCGGCAGCAATGACGCATAACTACCAATCGGAACAAAATCAGATTGATACAGATGAGTTGAAATATGAATGGTGCCACCCTGTGGCAGGGCATCTCGGGCGTTGATACACAAATTCAGGACAATTTGCTCAATGTGGCGTGGGTCAGCCTTAATGGCCTGAATGGTTGGATCAAGGTCATACACCAGCTCAATATCCTCGCCAATGATCCGCTGGAGCATTTTATTGATGTCAGTGAGAACTGTATTGAGGTGAATGATTTTGAGTTCTTGTTCCTGCTTCCGGCTAAAAAGCAGCAATTGCCGGGTGAGTTCCGACGCCCGTTCGGCGGCCTTGGTAATTTCTTTCAGGCTGCGATAGGCCGTGGTGTCTAACCCGGACCACCGCAACAGCAGGTTGCTATGACCCAGAATGACCGTCAGCAGATTATTGAAATCATGCGCCACCCCGCTTGCCAGTCGGCCCACAACTTCCATTTTTTGCGCCTGAAGGAATTGTTCCTCAAGGTGTAATTGCTCAGACAAATCATGGAGCCGAATCGTCAAAATTGTTTTGTGGTTCCGGATTGATTTGGCAATGAACGCCTCACCTGGAAATTCCGCCTGATTTTTGCGCAGCCCCCAAACCCGCTGGGGTTTTTCTTTTGGAGTTACTGACTCAGGCGATTTAAGCATGCGGTTGATATACTCATGGTGAGTTTCCAGAAACCGTTTTGGCGTCAGTCTATCGGCTGGGGTGCCAATCAATTCTTCGGCAGTGTATCCAAACATCTTTTCTGCCCCTGGACTGACCCAAACAATAGTCTGGTGGTCGTCAATTGAGATAAAGGCGTCGTCCCAGGGGGTCACCAGACTTTGAAATTGGGCGTGAAGGTTCTCTAAGTCATCCTGGATGTGCGCATTTCTGGTCCGGAATTCATTGGCCTTCAACAGGACCGGCACCAGTCTGGAAAGCACGGCCAGATCCTTCCACCACACAACCTCAATCAGTGCACCGGCTGCAGTGGGGAACTGAATCGCCGCATCCGGTTGAGCCAGAATAAGCAATGGGACCGGCAGGTTTCCGGATTCAAGCAGAGAATAAAAGTGTTCAGGTGGATGCTCAAATGCCTGATGGGTTGTGAAAATCAGATGCGAACTGTTTTTTTTCACGACGATCAGCAGGTCATTGAAGTCCTCAATCGAGTCGAGAATGACCTCACCTCCATCTTGTGACAGGACGCCCACTAATGCCTCCTGCTCAGAGAGGGAAAGACCGTAGCTGAGGATTCGGAGTTGTTCGACCATAAAAACCAGGGATGTCAGTTGGGAGTGGTATCAGTAACCAGGGTATTTCGTCAAACGTTGGGCAATTCGCAATATTCGATATATCCAGAGCCATCACCGGGTTTCGAGCCGCACTTCAGCCGCCATTCCAGATTTGAAAATGTTTTCAGGGTTATCCACCCGGACTTTCATCCCAAACACCTGATGATTGCGTTCGTTGCGGCTCTGAACGTTGCGAGGCAGAAACTCAGCCTGATCTGAAATTTGTTCGACCGTTCCTGCAAAGGGACGGTTGGGAAATGTATCAATCGTGACGCTGGCCTTCTGACCGACTTTGACCCGGCCAAGTTCAGGTTCGGGCACAAAAACACGAACCCACAACTGGTCGCCTTCGAGCAACACGGCAATTGGTTTGTTTGGCGGAAGCAAGTCACCGGGACGGACACTGAGCACTTCGACGCGAGAGGCAACCGGGGCTTTGACGATTCCTTCCGCGAGTTGGACGGCATTGCCTTCAAGGAGCGCTTTGGCTTCATTGAGCCGGGCCGTGGCTTCGGCAATATCTTCTTTTCGGGCGCCACTGCGCATCATGTGCAGATTTTCCTGTGCCTGACGCAACCGCTCACCGGCAGCACGCAGGTCTTCCTGGCGCGTTCCGGCCTGGAGCAATGCCACTCGTTGTTTCAGCGATTCGAGCCGTTCAACCGCGGCCTGTTTTCGAGTCTGGGCATTGTCAAGCACCTGTTTTGAAACGTCCCCTGACTGGTAGAGCCGGTTGACCCGATTCCAGGAGAGTTCGGCATTGTCAAGATCAGCCTGGGCTGCCGCCATATCCGCCTGGGCCTGGGCAATTTCTTGTGGGCGTGGTCCGTTCTTCAGGCTTTCCAGCACCGCTTTTTCGCGTTCGACGGCAGCCTCGGCCTGGGCAACTTCTTCGACTCGAAACCCATTCTTGAGTTTATTGACCACGGCCTCAGCCTGGGCAATTTTGGCAAGGAGTTGCTCTCGTTGGGCTTCGAGTTCGGCCACGTCAAATTTGACCAGCACATCGCCCGCCTTGACGGTCTGGCCTTCAACGACCAGAACCTGGCTGACCCGGCCTCCAACTTTTGAACCAACCTGGATGTCATGGGTTTCAATCGTCCCTGAAAGCACCAGGTCATTGCTTTTATTGCCTCGGGTCGTCATCCAGACACCAAACACAGCCGCCGCAACCACAAGCAGGACAACGCTGGTCAAAATGAGTTTTTTGAGATTTGGATTCATAGAGGAAAATAGGGGGTTTCGGGTTTCGGGGTTTGGGGTTCAGGGGTTTGAAAGGACAAAAAGGACGAAAGGGACAAAAAGGACATAAATTCGAAAACTCCGGAACCCGGAACCCGGAACCCGGAACCCGGAACCCGGAACCCTGATTGGTATTACCGCACAGGTTTGGTTTTAAAGATCTTGTGAAAGGCTTTGGAAAAAATCGCATTGGTGGCCCACGCCGGGAGCAGGCGTTTCAAGGCGTAGACCTGTTTGGCATCGGTGCCACAGCGAACTCGTAACGGCATAGTCTTCATTTCGGCCAATCTGGCAATGGCTTTGATGACAGGTGTCACCGGATTGCCCTGGCCAGTAACCATTTTATTGCGGAGTTCGTGATAGGCTGCGGTCTGGGCGGCATACGGGGAATCGGCATCAAAGCAGCCTTCACCCCAAACCTGTTTGTGGCCAAAATCGGTTCGAAATCGCCCTGGCTCAACAATCGCCACCTGCACGCC
>DAOQNB010000480.1:0-5374 GCA_035335845.1 Acidobacteriota bacterium
GTCAATGTCACCGTCGTCACGCCGGAAAACTGGATCGTGTCACCTGGTGCCGCGGCTGCAATCTGGTTGCGCAGTGATCCAGAGCCGGTATCGTTGCCATTGGTCACCATCAACGTGGCATTGGTCGCAAAACCGCCACCGGTCGCTGCCCGTGATGCCGTCACCACTCGCAACCCAATCTGGAGCACATCGTTGGTTGAATAGACCCCAACGGTGATACCAACTCGACCTTTACCTAAAAAATCAACGGTGACAGGTACCTCCATCCTCTGGTATGAGCCTTCCTGCCAGGCTTTCGCATCTCGAATCAGGATATCTTCCGCCGCCGTGTGCAGAATCAAATTCTGATCGCGGTCATACTCAACCCATTCAACCTCAGGAAACTCAAGCTGAATCTGAGTTGGGTCCGTCCAGGGGGCAACCACCCACTCAATTTCCATATTTTCGGGAACACCCGTCACCCGGCGATCAAGCCCTGGGGCAACCTGCTTTTCCAACGTGCCTCCCACCTGCAGAAGCCCGTCCCGCAATTCAGAAAACGGCTGGGCCGCAACCGATAGCACCTGCCGCCTGGAAACCGGTTTGATCAAGGAACGCCAGTGCTCCACCGTCGGACGGAGCAGGCTCGAAGAGCCGCTCACGTTCACCCCAGTTGTTTTATGAAACACCTGGTCCTGATGGAGCTGACTCATCGGTTTCAGACTCGTGTCAGCCGTTTTTCGGGCTGAGATGGATCCGAGCCCAAAACTCAAACTGACGAGTACAACAGCAATCGCACTGATTCCCAGGATTTTGCGCACCATACCAGTGACTCCCTCTCAAAATACAAAGTATGAATTACGAGCTATGAAAACGTTAACTATCTGATATTCAAAGAGATAACCTTTTCATACTACACTTGACTGCGTTCCAGGCGGTGGTTGAATTGAAAACTGAATGAAGTGAACAGGTTTGTGTTAAGTACCTTGCCATAAATTTTCTGAGATATTGGGTTTGGTAAGTGGTTGATTTTTTTCCGTGTTTTCCGTGTTTTCCGTGGTTAAAATGTCTGGAAATTTTCGGTAAGGTACTTACTTGCGCTCTGGCAGACTGACTCTGACCTCGAAATTGATAGTGCTCAAAGTTACGCCGCACGGGTGAGCAAGGCGCGTAACTCCAACAAATTCTCTTTCGGGACAAAGCCACAGGCACCATGTTGGAAGGCGGCGGCGCGTAACTGGTCGTCGTTGTGTTTGGTGACGATGATAATGCGGGCTTCCGGATGTGCCGCCCGCAACTGGCGTGTTGCGGTCAACCCATCCATCTTCCCCATCTCGACATCCATCAACACCCAATCCGCTCCACTAAAATGGTGCTGCTCATAGGCCGCCAGAACTTCTTCACCATCGGCACATTCTTCAATCTGGTCGGCCAGATCACTGATCAATCGGCGCATCAATCGGCGCATCGCGGCGTGGTCATCAACTATGAGCAACATCATTTCACCCTTACTTCCTTCTTTGCGGTCGCCCTCTTCTGTGAGAGCAAGAACCTGCATTATGTGACGGTAGGAGAACGACAGACATCGGCGCCAGCACCTATTTTGATATAGGTGGTGGCACCTATTTTGGGGCTGAAGACATCGGGCTGAAGAAGTCGGGCTGAAGAAATTGGGCTGAAGAAATTGGGCTGAAGAAGTCGGGCTGAAGAAATTGGGCTGAAGACATCGGGCTGAAGACACCGATGAGTCAGTACCACCCGCGTCAGTGGGTGGGCCGGCTGGCTTCTAACCCCACCCGCTGACGCAGGTGGTACTGACAGGTCCTTTATGTTGTTGTCGTTTTCCTGACTAAATCTCTGATTTGTGTGTCAGGGCAAAGGTCAGGAGCGCGTGTTTGCCATTGAGTCCCAATTTGGAGCAGATATTTGAACGATGGTGCTCGACAGTGCGGACGCTGACGAAAAGCTCAGCCGCAATTTCGGTGTTGAGTTTACTGTCGGCGATCAAACGCAGAACGCGTCGCTCGGCTGGTGTCAGAACGCTGAGTCCCGGAGCCTTACTGGCTGTCCCTGGCGCAACCCGATTCAGTAACAAACCCGAAAGTACCGGGCTGATAAAACTCTGTCCGCTCGCAATGGCTTTAATGCAGTCAACAATTTCGGTGGCGGCACTGTCTTTGACAACATAGCCTTTGACACCCAGATCAAGCGCGGCGTTGAAGATCAATTCTTCCTTGTGCATGGTCAGAAAGGCAATTTCGACTGGCCAGCGCTGCTGCAGGATTTCGCGTGCCACCCCCATCCCATCGAGTACAGGCATATCCATATCGAGCACCACAACATGCGGTTGAAGCCGCTTGACTTCGGCCAGCGCCACGGCACCGTCATCGGCTTCAGCCACGACTTTTAACCGTGGATCGGCTTCGATAATCATATGCAGCCCACGCCGAAAGATGGGGTGATCATCGGCAATAATGATGTGCAGTTCAGGTTCAGTTGACATGGCGGTTTGTGGTGATGGTAATGAAGATGGTCGTACCCTGGCCGGGCGCCGAACGGATCGTTTGTTTTCCACCCAGCATCCTCACGCGCTCAGCACTACCCGTCAAGCCAAAGCCGCGTTTTTGGAGTTCAGCCGTGCCGCTTGCCTCGACTGTAAACCCACATCCATTATCAGTAATCGTGACGTGAAGTTCATCGCCGTCCAGTTGAATCGAGACACTGGCGTCACTCGCTTTGGAATGTTTGAGAATGTTGTTGAGGGCTTCCTGCACAATTCGGTACAGGCCGATTTCACCTTCTTTTGAGAGCAACCCGTCAATCTGATCAATTTCCCAGGTAAAGCCGATGTCAGAGGCATTCGCAATTTGCTGCAGCATGGATTGCAGGGTCCTGGTCAACCCCAGCCGTTCCAGTTGATAGGGTCGCAGGTTGTGCGCAATCTGGCGAACTTCTTCGATGGAGAGCGTAGCGGCGTCAGAGATTTCGACCAGGTGCTCACGCATCGGATTATCATCCTCAGCAGTGGTGAGCCCCATCAGAGCATAGTTTTTGATGACCAGCAGGTTTTGTCCCAGGCTGTCGTGCAATTCGGCGGCAATGCGCTGGCGTTCCTGTTCCTGTGAATCAATCAAGCGACGCGAAAAAGCCTCCTGCACGCGGCGGGCACGCTCAACCTGATTCAGCCGCACTTTGAATACCAGCCTGGTGATACCTGCCAGCATCAGAACGATCAGTCCGCGAAACCACCAAGTTTGATAAAACCTGGGCAAGACAACAATCTGCAATTCCACACCACTCAGATTCCACACCCCATCACTGTTGGCGGCAATCACTTTGAAGGTGTACTCTCCTGGCGGCAGGTAAGAATAATTCGCCATCCGGCGTGTGCCCGCGTCAACCCAATCCGGATCCTGTCCGATCAATTGATACTTAAAGCGCATCTGCTCCGGTTTGATAAAACTCAGTCCAGTATACTGGATTTCTAAATTCGATTGGCCTGGACTGATGCGGAGGCCACCCTGAAAAGCAGCGACTTCCCGGTCGAGCCTGCAGGTTTCAATCAACACCGACGGAGCGAGCGAGTTCGTTGGTACCGCTTCCGGATCCACGATGGCAACACCTTCCTGAGTTGGAAACCAGAGCTTGCCGTCGCGGGCTTTGATTCCCGCCGGCTGCCGCCCACCATTACATTCAATATTGAGCATGCCATCATGTTTGTTATAGGCGATGGAAGTAATGGCCTGGATTTTCCCAGCGGCAAAATCGTTGAGCTGCCGGCGACTCACCCGGTAAATCCCCTGATTGCAACTGATCCAGAAATTCCCGCGATTATCTTCGAGAATTTGAAAAACCCCATTGTTATGAAGCCCTTCCCGGGTCGTGTAGCAGGTAAAACGTCCAGTTTGGTACCGGATGAGCCCCCCATCATAGGTACCAAACCAGAGCACGCCCTCGGCATCCTCATAAATACAGCGCATATAATTTGTGGTCAGTCCGTCCGCGACCGTGAAAACGGTAAATTTGCCATTTTCCAGCCGGGCGATGCCTCCGCCCGTCGCAAACCACAATATTCCCTGACGATCCTGATGAATGGCCAAGACATCACTACCTGGTAATCCATCTTCAACGGTCAGAAAAAATGTCTTCCCTTGCTCGTATTTGACCAGTCCACGGTGTGTTCCGAACCACAGTACGCCCGAGCGATCCTGATAAATCGCAAAACAGACGTAGTCCATAAACGGGATGTCGCCAGGTGGCAGATGAAACTTGCCATTCTGAAAAAAACTTGGCCTTCCGCCCATCCATAATCGCCCGGCATCGTCTTCACAAAACGCCTGTACATTGGGTGAGAGTAACCCGTCCTGCACAGTGTAGTTGGTAAAAACCCCGTCTTTGTACCGGCTCAAGCCACCAAACGCCCCGATCCAGATACTGCCGGCGCGGTCCTGGTAAATGGGATAGACATTATTACCAACCAGTCCATTGGCGGTTGAATAGGTCGTAATAAATTGATACGTCAACCGGTTTAGCCCTTGTCCGTTGGTGCCGATCCAGAGTGTTCCCTCGCGGTCTTCAAAGATCGTCCTGATGATCATTGAGGTTGGGTAACTTGAAAATCGCCCATTCTTAAAGTGGAGCAGCGCAGATAAACCGTTGCCGGTCAAATCTTCTGAACTAAACCAGATATCGCCTGCCCGATCCTGGCACTGCGGGAGAATGAGCTTCCTGGCTGGCAGCCCATCCTGCGAGGTAAAGTGCCTGAAACGATCCCCAGTAATCACGTAGACACCATCGTTAAAAGTCCCAACCCACAAATTTCCTTGCTGGTCCTCAAACGGATGCAGATGTTTAACCCCATAGTTTTTGAACTTAATCGGAAAGGTAATCCGGTGACCAGTCAAGCGATGGAGCCCCTCGGCATCCCACCGCCAGTCCGTCCCCGTTGGACCGGTAAAAAACACCATCGTACTGGAATTAAGTCGTTCTGGGTCAGCGATGAATTGCCCTTCGCGCCAATAGGCAAAACCATTCTCCGTGGTGATGAGCAATTCACCGTTTGACTGACGCTGGATGTTGTGTATCCAATTATGTGGGAGTCCGTCAGCCGTGGTAAACGTGGTAAAGACACCATCGCGCAGCCGGGTCAAGCCACCATCAATGGTGCCAATCCAGAGGGTCCCGTCGGTATCTTCAAAGAGTGAGGAGAAACGATTACTGGTCAACCCCCTGGAATTGCCTTTGTTGAAGACCGTAAAGCGCACACCGTCAAACCGCACCAGTCCATCCAGCGTCGTCAGCCATAAATACCCATCACGAGTTTGCCTTACGGCAAATACCACGTTTTGTGGAAGCCCATTGTCGGTTGTCCACGAGTCAAATCGGTATTGTGCCA
>DAOQNB010000481.1:0-5358 GCA_035335845.1 Acidobacteriota bacterium
TCATCCCTCATCCTTCATCCCTCATCCCTTCCGAAAACCCTGAACCCTGAACCCTAAGAATTTGTCTTAAGAAACAAAACATCTTCTTGCGCGGGGTTTTGCCGGCGTGCTAGAAAAGATCGTTCCAATTTGTTCATTTTCCCGCATTTGCGACCTTTTCGGTCATTTGTCATCAGTTCAACTCCAATTCGTTTCGTGGCACAGCCAATCAAGTCTGTTTCACCCGCTCTTCTGTCTGATTTCGCCGCATTCAGAGGTCATTTTTTCAAGGGATTTTCCAATCTCACTAAGAATTTGAAGGGAGACGAAGCTTGTATGCGCAGGTATGTCCAAACGTGGGTACTGTGTCTGGTGCTCGGGTGTTTGGTAAGCCCGGTCTGCAATACCCCACTTTACGCCCAATCTCAGGTTAACGCCGCGGACTTGCTCGGAAAGGTGGCTGACCCAAACGGGGCCACCCTGGCCGGTGTCAAAGTCACGCTCCGCAATCCTCAAACCGGGTACACCCGTGAAACCACGTCGAAAGAAGACGGCACCTATCAATTTTTGGCCGTACCTTCCGGCAAATATGAAATTGCCGCCGAAGCCGAAGGGTTTTCAAAGTATCTCAGCCAGGATATTTCCCTCACCATCGGTCAGGTCGCAAAATTTGAAGTGGTAATGCAGGTCGGGAGTGTCACCGACGAAGTGATTACGGTGACCGCAACCCAACTGATCGAAACCGGTCGAACGTCGGTTGCCGAAACCATCAACCAGACTGCGATCAATAATTTGCCGTCAAATGGCCGCAGTTATGTCAATTTCACGTTGCTGACTTCGACGACTACGCGTGACAACCAGCCGTCACTGGGTCCAGCACCGACTTCGGGGTTGAACTTTGGTGGTCAGCGCGCCCGGGCCAACAACGTTTCAATTGACGGGGCTGATGCCACCGATAACGCCACCAATGGCGTGCGGGCCACGGTTTCACAAGAAGCCGTTCAGGAATTTCAGATTCAGACCAACAGTTATGCCGCTGAATTTGGCCGGGCGTCATCTGCCGTGATCAATATCGTGAGCAAAACCGGCAGTAATGACATCCATGGCAATGTCTTTGCCTTTTTGCGCGATCAGGCTGTTTCAGCCAGGAATCCATTTTCGCTTGATCCAGATTATCCGGCCACCCGGTTCCAGGGCGGATTTACCCTGGGCGGCCCCATCAAACGGGACCGTACCTTTTTCTTCCTCGCCTTTGAAGCCACCCGGCGCCAGGAAACCGGGTTTAACCAGATTGGCAATGACAACTTTGGGTTGTCAGCCGTATCACCTGGCGATCTGGCTGCCGCGGTCGGGCCATTCCCGGCCCTCCTGACACCTGCTCAGCAGGCATTTGTTCAGAACTCCGCCGTGCCGTTTGCCACCCGTGCGACCTATTTCGGACTGGCTCGCGAAGCTTCAAATGTGGCATTGACTGGCCGCACGCTCAGCGGATTGCCGATTTTCCCGGCCACGCGGGTGCCATTACCAGGCAGTTATGTCGCACTCAGTTCACTGCTCGGGAACTATCCACAGTCGGAAAAAACCTATTTCCCGTCACTGCGCATTGATCACCGGTTTAACAACAACAACAATTTTTTTGTCCGGGGAAGCTTTACTTCGACCACGGTGACCGGAACACCGTCAAATGGTCAAAACCAGCCGACGGGGATCAACGCCCTGTCGCGCACCGGGTTTACCGGGTCGCGTGACTTCTCGTTGGTGGCTCAAAACGTGACCACCGGGACCTCCTATGTCAACGAAGCCCGCTTCCAGTATGCCCGCCGCGGATTGAACTATGGTCCGCAAGGATCAACCGTGGCGGTTGAAGTCTCAGGGTTTGCGTCATTTGGCCGTGAGCCGTTTTCACCGGTGTACCGAACCGAACAACGCTTCCAGGCCACTGACAATATGACCTTGATTCGGGGCAACCACACCATCAAGTTTGGTGTGGACTATAACCTCGTCAAAACAAACGCTTTGTTTGAAGTAAATTTCAGCGGGTTGTACTCGTTTAACAACCTGCTGGTAACGGATCCATTGCTGGCCTCGCTCCAGCTCCCCGCCAATGCCCCACCGTTTTCGCCAGTTCAATCCTATGGATTAGGGTTTCCAGAGTCGTTTGTTCAATCGTTTGGCGACCCAACCAGCGTGTTTAACAACCCGGAAATCGGCGCGTTTGTCCAGGATAGCTGGAAAATTACGCCACATCTGACGTTGAACTATGGGGTTCGCTATGACGTGGAATTGACTGAAACCTTCCCGGCAGTAACCGAACTCAATCGGATGGCGGAAGATTATCTCAACATCCAGCAGGGGTTGCCACGCGATTACAACAACGTGGCCCCGCGCATCGCCATTTCGTGGGATCCGTTTAAGGATGGAAAAACCGCCATTAAAGCCGCCTATGGTTTGTTTTATGGCCGACCACTCCTGGGCGTATCGTTTCTGTCTGACGTCAATGACGGTGCTCAGTCACCATTTCTGGCTGTGCCGGGACTGGTTGGCGGCGTGAATTTGTTCCAGGGCGCTCAAATTACCCCCGGTCCTGGCCCATCGGTTCCTGGATATTTGCAAGGGCAGCAAAAGTTTGACCCATTCAATCCAGCCTTGGGAAATCAAGCCACCTTGCTGCAGATTTCGCCAATTTTGCCGCAAACCCTGCACCTGTCGCGCAATTTCAAATATGACTACACCGGACAGGCCAATCTTTCGATTGAACGTCAAATCACATCTGACATTGGTATGGGTGTGACCTATAGCTTTATCAAAGGGTCACAGTTGCTGCGTCCGCGAAACATCAATCAGGCCAACCAGGACTTGTTGTTCCAGTTCCGACGGGCGCTGGCCGGTGATCGTTCCAGCCCACTGTTTGCCCTGGCCCAGATTGTCGGTCCGGGCGGGGAATTGATTTTCAATCAGTTCCGGGCCACGGGGCCAAACTTTGCTTTTGCCCAGGCTCAAGGATTGCCGGAACCAACCGTTCGCCAACTGGCGGCGGCGTTTGGGTTGCCGCAGGTGCCAGGGATGTTCATTCCGTTTTTCAATGTGAAGAACTATGAATCAAGCGGAAGTTCGGTCTATCACGCGCTGACAGTGAACGTCAACAAACGCTTTTCCAACAACTTCCAGTTGTTGGGTTCCTACACCTGGTCACACGCGATTGACGATTCAACCGACATTCAAACCCAGCAGGAACCACAGGATAACAGCAATCCGGGTCAGGATCGGTCAAATTCAAACTTTGACCAGCGCCACCGGTTTGTATTTAACAGTGTGTTCCAATCGCCATTCAAACGCAAAGATGGTGGAGCGTTAAACTACTTCCTGGCTGACTGGACGTTCTCGCCAATTATCGAACTGTCTTCAGGTCGTCCATTCAATATTTTCACCAATGATGATCGGACTGCGGTCAACAGCTCCAGCACCGCTCGACCAAATGTGGTGCCACTCGGCACACCGGGTTCGTTCCCCTCACCGGACGGCAAATCAGGGCTTGCCCTGCCGCCGCTGGGTTCAGTTGGAAACCTGGCCCGGAATTTCTACCGCACGCCCGGTTATGCCTCAGTTGATTTCCGGCTGGCGCGGAAATTCTTCCTGCCGCCCAACGAACGCGCCAACATTGAGTTCATCTTCGAGGCGTTCAACGTGTTTAACCGCACCAACGTCAGCGAAGTGCTCTTTTTCTATGAGCGCGCCGGGCAGCCGTCCAACGCGTTTCCAGCCCGTCAGTTGCAGTTTGCGCTGAAGGTTAACTTTTAGGGCTCGGGGCTGAGGGCTGAAGAAAACGGGCTTGGGGCTGAGGGTTGAAGACCTGGTTTATTTCATCCCTCACCCCTTTTATTTATCCCAAGCCCTAAAACGAGGTTTTGTCAGGGTAGGGTTTTTAAAAGGAGATATTTTATCTGATGTGGAGAGTTTTTCATGCCCCAAGCCCCAAGCCCTAAGCCCAAGGTTTTAAACCCTGAACCCCGAACCCTGAACCCTGCTTTTCAAACCCGACTCGTCATTGCCCTCACAGACTTTCAGCACCTTCAACCAGGATGTGTCAGTGCCCAGGCAACGATTACCGGGTGGTTGGGGTGGGCACATGCCAATGCACAAGAAAAAATACACCACAGTGAAGAGACATTTGATCGGGTCGGATTTGAGGCCCACATCCAGCGCCTGTTGCGGCGGTTAAACCATCGAGCCGATGCTGTCATCACCAGACAGCACGCGCTCAAAGATTTTCTTCATTTTGATCAATCAGCCATGCGAATTTTTGGGAGTGACCAGCCTCCGACCGGAGCCGTTGCCCAGGATCGCATGGCTTTTTTTCAGGAAATTGCCACCACTGCCTTTGCTGAGTTCTTCCCTCTCTCAGATTCTCCGCCAACTGATTTGATCCACGTGACTTGCACCGGGTATCTTTCCCCGAGCAGTGCCCAACACCTGGTTGAAAAACGCCAGTGGAGTACCGTGACACGCGTCACCCACGCCTACCACATGGGGTGTTATGCGGCGTTTCCAGCTTTGCGACTGGCCGCCGGATTTCTGAGCCGTGAGCGGTTTGAGGGAAATTCCAGTGCCCGCGTGGATGTGGTTCACACCGAACTCTGTACCCTGCACCTGAACCCGACCCTGCATTCGATTGAACAACTTGTGATCCAAAGCCTCTTTGCCGATGGATTGATCAAGTATTCAGCGATCAATCTTGAACCTGAAACCGGGGTTGAGTCGCCACACCTCACAGTTTTAGCCCAGCACGAACAAATCCTGCCTGATTCAGCCGATGCCATGACCTGGGTTTGCTCAGAGTGGGGCATGCACATGACGCTGGCACGAACTGTTCCGGAACTGATTGCTCGTGCGCTGCCTGCGTTTTTGGAGACGCTTTCCCGGAAAGCTGGATTTGACGCTGAATCACTCCGGACAAGTGCCCGGTTTGCAATCCATCCAGGTGGCCCCAAGATCGTGGCGGAGATTCAATCTTTGCTCAGCTTAAGCGAAGTTCAGGTGGCCGCCAGCAAGCAGGTACTGGCGGAATGTGGAAACATGTCGTCAGCCACCCTGCCGCATATTTGGGAGCGGCTTTTAAAAGATGACGCCATCCCATCTGGAACATTGATTGTGAGCCTCGCTTTTGGTCCGGGCCTGACGATGTGCGGCAGTGTGATGGAAAAACAGGCCGCCAGGTCAGTACCACCTGCGTGAGCGGGTGGGTCACGACACATCCTATCAGCTCACAAGGTAAAATCGACAATAGCTTGACAAATCTACCCACCCGCTCACGCAGGTGGTACTGACAAAAGATGCTTTTTCTGATTGGGTTTATTTTTTCAGTTCAAATCATGGTGATTT
>DAOQNB010000482.1:0-5350 GCA_035335845.1 Acidobacteriota bacterium
GGTTCAGGGTTCAGGGTTCAGGGTTCAGGGTTCAGGGTTCAGGGTTTTCGAAATTCTGTTTTCGTCCTTTTCGTCTTTTTTGTCCTTTAAGTCGTTTCGGAACCTCGCAATCCCCAAACCCCAAATTTCACAATCAGAAAGGCGGACTTTGTCCTATGCCGGTTGAAAAAGAAGCCTCACCAGGAGTTGTGCTTTCCTCAATTGATTTTGTTTTTAACTGGGCGCGCAAATCCGCACTCTGGCCAATGACATTTGGTCTGGCCTGTTGTGCGATTGAAATGATGGCGACTGGGGCCTCACGCTTTGACCTGGATCGGTTTGGGGCCGGAGTTTTTCGACCTAGCCCGCGCCAGTCAGATTTGATGATTGTGGCTGGAACTGTCACCTTGAAGATGGCCCCGGTGGTTCGGCGCATTTATGAACAAATGCCGGAACCCAAATGGGTGATTTCAATGGGTTCTTGTTCGAATGTCGGCGGCCCCTTTAACACCTATTCGACATTGCAGGGGGTGGATCGAATTGTCCCGGTGGATGTGTATGTACCTGGATGTCCACCACGCCCCGAGGCCCTGATGTATGGGTTAATGCGGTTGCAGGATAAAATTATGCGCGAGCATCCGACCCGGTTTATGTTTGGCCGTGGCGATCATTTTCTGGAATTACCAGACGAAACCGAAGCTGTGGTGACACCTGCCGAATCATCTGATGTCTCAAGTGAGTCTTCTGTATCACGTTGAGCTGGTTGATGTTGGAGGATGGCTTGAGTCGTTTCTCCTGGGATTGACTTTTTCTGTTTGGAATGGATTTATGACGGATTCCTCATCTGTGGAGCTTGGCACCTTTCGGGGCATACATGTCCGGGTAAGTCGTGCCTGGGCCTTCATTTTTCTGGTTGTGACTCTTTTGCTGGCAGAGCGGGCGGCATCTGAATTTCCCGCCTGGACACCTGGGAAACGCTATAGCTGGGGGTTGTGTGCCAGTTTACTGTTTTTTCTCTCAGTCTTAATTCATGAATTGAGCCGTGGATTGGTGGCTCAGGCCAACGGAATCCAGGTTCATTCTGTGACGCTCCAACCCTTTGGCGGTTTGGCCCGGTTTGCCCGCGAAGCCCTGAAGCCAGTTGAGGAGTTTTGGATTGCCCTGACTGGCCCACTGGTCAGCCTGATGACTGGGGCAATTTTGCTCACGCTGGCTTTACTGACTGAGACCCAGTTGAAATCATTTAGCTTCATGCTGCGTGAAATCGGTGCCATCAATATTTTACTGGGTGTATTTAACTTGCTGCCTGGGTTTCCACTTGACGGTGGGCGAGTCTTGCGTTCAGCCATCTGGTGGTTTACAGGTGATTTTCGCAAAGCCACGTATGTGGCGACACGCTTTGGCCAGGGGGTCGCCGGGCTGTTTTTGTTCGTTGGGATTTTTTTACTTTTGGAGAAACGTGGTTTGGGGTTGTTGTGGGTTTTATTTGGACTCTATTTGTTTGGGGCGGCCTGGAATGGGTATCGTCAGGCTGAACTCAGAGAACGTCTGCGGGCGATTCACATTCAGGATGTTGGTTGGGAAGAGCTCCCGTTTGTGCCAGCCGACCAGACAGCGACGGAATTTCTGGATATCCACGACTTTGGCGCGCGCAACCGATTATTCCTGGTCTTAAATGGAGAAGTAATTGCTGGAATTATCACTATGGAGCTGCTCCGGTTACTGCGCTCTACGCTTGAAGAAAAAGACCTGCAAACGGTCCGCTTGCGTGATTATATGTTGCCGATTGAACGTTTTGAGCGCATTTCACCTGACACTGATGTGGTGGTGGCCCTCGAACAAATGGAATTTGCCAACGTTCCTTGCCTGCCAGTCGTCAAAGACAATGAATTACAAGGATTTGTGAGCCGGGAAGCAATTCTGGAGGTCATCCGCCAGCAATTTGAGGATGAGCTTTAAGATGAGCAAGATCGCAAGCCGTGAGTAGTGAGTAAAAGCCCATTGAAATCAAACCTGCCCCTTCAACTAGTTCTAAACGAATTTTGATTGACGACTTGCGACTCGTTTGAAAAGGCAACCGTTGAAAAATCCAGGACATCACACCAAATATCGGATCGCTTCCTGGTTCAGGCTTATTTCATTTTGATTTTTATTCGACCTTATTATTGGAGATGCTCGATATGCGCTTTCATAAACAACATCTGTCGGTATTGCTTTTTGGACTCATTGCGCTTGTCTTGTTGGCAGGGACTCAAACTCTGGCCGCCAGTTTTGGCCGCTATAACGTCTACTGTGCAAATGGAAAACTCGAAGTTGATAGCCGGACGCTGGATCAAATGAAGGCGGCTCGCGGCAATAATGTGTGCACCCTGGCTGAATTCAGTAACCTGGCCGATGCGGAAAGTTATGCCAGTGAACGTGGTGGAAAAGGAAGCCCTTGCCGGTGCAAATAATACCATTTTGGGCTGAGGGTAGCGGGCTGAGGGCTGAGGGAAATACAATCCTTTCAATGATTTAGTCTTTCTGTTACACCATAGTTTCATTGTAAAGTGATATAGCCTCTCACTTGTTGAATCGAAAAAGAAACTGGCGGCATTATTGCCGCCAGTTGTGTTTTGGAGAAAATTTTGGAGTGCGCCGACCTGTCGGCGCTTTCAATCTTGATGGGCTGGTGTGATACCATTTTGGAATGAAATCCTCGCATTATGGAAAGGCTAAAATGTTGAAAATATTGTATTTTCTTCAGCCCTTAGCCCGATACCCTCAGCCCAAATTGGTATGATTCACTTTCCAGTTTTTTCCCGTAGCGTTTCCACCTGCTGTCTGACTTCAATCCGATTTGGATCTAGCTTGAGCGCCCGTGAAAAAGCATCCAGGGCTTTTGGGTGCTCACCTGTTTGAAGGTACACCTTTCCTAACGCAATCCAGGCTTCAATCTCATTTGGTGACAATTCGGTTGATCGCTGCAAATAGGGCAGGGCATCTTCTGGCTGTCCACGCTGAGCATATGTCTGCCCCAGGGCCAGTTGAGTCCTGGCATCCTGCGGGTTGGCTGCGAGTTGGTGTCGAAGTGCCTGAATCTGCCCGGCCTGGTTCTTTTGGTTGGCCAGCGCTACTCCCCACTCATTCCCAGCGGCTTCAAAATGCTGGCTGGCCAGTTCATATTGTTCTTGTCGAAAGTATTCCTCAGCCAGTTTGTGATGGGCAATTTTGTTATTCGGATCAACCAGGGTTGCGTGTTGAAATAACGTCAGGCTGTTTTTCCAGGTTTGAGCCTGGTTCCAGGAAAGACCTGACAACCCAAGCAGAAGCACACCGGCGCCAGTTGCTGCAACAAATCGAAGTCCCGGCTTCTGCTTGACCACGTCTGCCAGCCCCAAACTGAGTGCCAGGAAGATCCCAATCAGTGAAAAATAGCTGTAATGATCAGCCCGAGGGGTGGCAATTGCGACAATGCCGCTGACTGGAAACAGAACCAGGAGATACCACCACCACCCAACCGCCAGATATGGGGCCCGTCGGATCATCCAGAGCGAACCAACTGAAAAACCGAAAACAACCACTCCGGCAATCAGGAGGTGCCACCAGGCAATCGGGTCATCGCATTCATAGAAAAATGACAACCCGGCTGGCCAGACAGTTCGCTTGAGGAAAATCGCCGTGGTAACCAGCGCATCGGCAAATTGATGTGAGAACGGGGTTTCAGTTGATTCGACGTAGGTTGCGGTGGAAGATCGTGGAATACCAAATTTGGCGGCGATGAGTCCCTGATGCGTTCCAACATACGTCACCAGCATAATCATCAGCGAAATCACAATCAGTGGGAGTTTTTCCCAAAGGAGTTGCCATCCCTGCACCCAAAACAATTTCCAATGACCGGTTTGAGGCAGATCAATGCGCTTCAATGGCCAGAAATCAAGCAGGAAGAGAAGGAAGGGCAGTGCGACCATGCTCGGTTTAGAGAGTGCACTCAGCACCGTCAGCCCAATGACCGTCAGATAGCGGACCCAGGAATTTGTCTGTGTGCCATAGCGGAGATAGGTGCCAATGGCCAGCAATTCAAACAGTGTACAGAGCAGGTCCTTGCGCTCTGAAAGCCAGAGAACTGATTCAACGTGGATTGGATGGATGGCAAACAAAGCAGCCGTTGCTGCCGCACACCACTGGCGGCGAGTCATCTGGTTGACGATTCCCAACACCAGCAATGTGTTAATGGCATGGATGGTAATATTGGTGACGTGATGCCATCCCGGATGCACCCCAAACAACTGGCAATCCAGCATATGGGAAAGCCAGGTCAACGGATGCCAGTACCCGGATGAATAGAGCGTCGTAAACGCCCAGGTTACCCCCTTGAGCGTGAGTCCAGCGATCACATGTTCATTTTCATAAACATATTCGTTGTCATCCCACCGGACAAACCCAAACTGCCAGGCTTGTCCATACACTACGGCAATCAGAACGACCAGCCCCACGCCAATCCAGACCTGAAGTTTCCAGTTTGTGTTGATCGGTAGTGCTAATCCAGTTTCATTGACCACGGAATTGGTTGACATAGAGTCGAGTCGAGAAACCTGAGATGAGTCAATCAGGCAGTATATTTCAAATTCTTGATAAAATTTGGCTGAATCTGATACCCGTTTGTCGTCGGTAGCCAGCAGTCAGTAGTTCACTAAGTTAGTTTGAATGAATAGCTTGGCTGTTTTTTTTGATACGACCGCTTCATTTCAAAATGGTATGATCATAAGTGTGAAACACGCTCAAACCTGTATCCTAAACCTTAAAACGATCCATTCATTTTGCCTATGAGAGAACCATATTTACTGATACCTTCAGCCAGACTTGTTGAATTACTGATGGTTGTGGACAATCTCAGGCAACAGCTCGATGCCTATCGTCCTGTGAAAGCAAAAGAACACCTCTGGTCAGTGCTTCAGGAGAAACTCCGGGCCGAATGGACTTACCATAGCAATGCGATTGAAGGCAGCACGCTTACCTTAGGCGAAACCATTTTTTTTCTGCAATATGGTCTCACGGTTGAAGGGAAACCATTCAAAGATTTTCTGGATGCCAGAAATCATGCTGACGCGATTGATTTACTCTTTGACTTTGTTCGGGATGATCGTCCATTGAGTGAGTTGTTGCTCAAAGAGTTAAACAGCCTGTTGCTCCTGGGGGTTACCTACACCAAAGCCATTGATCAATTTGGGAACCCTTCGCGAAAACCCGCCACTCCCGGCCAATACAAGCAGTTGCCAAACACTGTTTTACGCCCGGACGGCCTGATTCACGAATATGTTGATCCGCTTTGGGTAGTTGAACCGAACGACGAGCGCAATCTCGGCCTTTCAAGGCCGAGTCAAGCGAGTCC
>DAOQNB010000483.1:0-5349 GCA_035335845.1 Acidobacteriota bacterium
CCCAGGTTTGATCTACTGACGACTGACGACTGACGACTGACTTGAATTGCTACTTCGCTATTTTCCCCATCAGTGGTAATCTGTGCAGGCCAACACGTCAGATTCTTGTAATTTTTTTCCAGTTTGTTCACCTTCAAATACAGAAGCCTCAACGCACAAGTCAGTCAGGAACCCAGGACACATTATGTTTTGTTGTTCATTTGCTATGACTTTTCGAAGAACGGTGTGGTCGTTGGTGCTGGTCGTGGGCGGCATACTCGGCTGTTCCCAATCAGTTCTCGCCCAGGCCGGAGTGGTCATCCCAGGAGATTCCTCAACCCCAGATGTAAAGCAGCTTTCACTGGCCGAGATGTCAACCGATGTTCGGATTGACCATCAGTATGCGCGGGTCAAGATCGTTCAGATCTATGCCAACCATACCAGTCAGGTGCTTGAATCCAGGTATATTTTTCAATTGCCGACAACCGGAGCCATTTCGGATTTTGCGGTGTGGGACGGAGATATTCGCATTCCTGGCGTGATTCTGGAAGTCAAACGGGCAACTGAGATCTATGAAGAACTCAAAGCCCAGTACATTGACCCCGGCCTGGTCACACAGGAAGACGAAGAAGGCGGCAGCACAGCCTTTACCGTACGCCTGACGCCGATTCCAGCTTATGGAACCAAGCGAGTTGAGATGGAATATACCCAGCTTTTGCCGGTCGAAGGCAGTCAGACATTTTTCTCGTTGCCGCTCAAGCCATCGGAATATGGCCAGCAAATGGCGGGTCTTTTCAGCCTGTCGCTGGATGTGATGAGTCGGATTCCAATGTCCCAACTCAATGTGCGAAGCACCCAGTACCCGCTGGCCTTTTCGGTTCAGCAACCCGACCATATCGTAGGGGCTTTTACCGGCACCAATGTTTCGTTTGGCCAGGATTTTGCCTTTGACTACACGCTGCAAAATACCAAAACCGAATTGAGCCTGCTGACTTATCGCGCTCCGGAAATTATCTCACCGCTGGAATTACGTGATCCAAACCGGATCAAACCGGACAACGATGGGTATTTTGAAATCGCCGCCGTCTTTAATGAGCGCGGGGCCAAGCCCGGTGAATTTATCAAATCCACCACCGAAAAACGCTCGGTCGTGATCCTGCTTGATACGTCGCTTTCGATGCAGTGGGAGAAACTGGATCGGGCGTTTCAAGCCACCGAGCTATTTTTACGGACACTGGCTGCCCAGGATAGTTTTAACGTGCTGCTCTTTAATGATGACGTGCAGGTTTTGTCCTCCACTCCACTGACTGCGACGCCTGAAAACATCGAGCGAGCACTGACATTTATCAAGCAAAGCTATTTGTCAGGTGGGACAGATTTTGTCGGTGCGCTCAAAAAAGGACTGGAACTGGCGAAACAGTTGCCCGGTGACGAGCGCGATTTGATTTTGATTACTGATGGAAACCCAACCCTGACCACCACGCTCTCACGTCGGATGGTTCAGGATTTCTCCACCGCCAACGGAAGCGGCACCAAACGAATCGCCCGGGTGTATGCTTTTGGAATTGGCTCTGACACCAATCAGCAATTTCTGAAAGAACTGGCACGCACCAGCCGTGGCTATTTTGACTGGGGACGCGAAACCGACGAGTTGGAATTCCGATTGACGGCCTTTTTTGCCAAGGTTGGCCAAAAGCCGATTGAGGCGCTGGCCCTGACCTCCAGTGATGCGGCCAATATCTATTCGGTCTATCCCGATGTGGATACAACCAGTTATGACGGGTCACGGTTTTCATTTGTGGGACGCTATCGTCGTCCGGCGCAATCCATCACGTTTACCCTGGCTGGCGATCAGCATGGCCGCCCGATCAAGCTTGCCGCCAGCACTGCCTTGCCGGAACTGGATAACACCCACAGTCACCTGCCACGAATGTGGGCACGCCAGCGCGTTGACGCCCTGCTCCGGTTGATTGCTCTCAATGGCGAAGACGAAGCCCTGATTGCCGAAATCATCGCGCTCTCCAAAAAATACAAATTTGTGACACCGTACACGGCCTTTCTGGCGGCTCCCCGGTCATTGCTCAGGCCGCGTGTCATCAAGCCGGGTGATCCGATTCTCAGGGTTCGAACTGATGCTTCAATCAAGTCTGTGGTGGCAGTGTTTCCATTTGGCTTGACCAAGCCCTTAACCTATCTCACGGCTGAAGATATCTGGGAAACCCGATTTTTAGCTCCAAAAGAGATGCAGGATGGCAGTTACGCCTGTCGGTTGATCTTGACCGATGACAAAGGAAATGTATTTCAAGAGGAAAAACGGTTTGTGATTGACAGCCGTCCACCACAACTCAAGCCGACAGTAACCAAATCACTGGCACAGGCTGGTGACTCAATCGAAATCCAGGTGGCCGCCGATCAGGATACTCGCCGCATCTCAGCCCGACTGGCCGGAGCCCTTCCGGTCAAGGTTGTCTGGGACCCGAAACGCAAAACCAACATTGGTGTACTCCATATTCCTGAAGGTGCCCCATCCGGGCTCTACACCATCATTGTGACGGCTGAGGATTTTGCCCATAACGTGGTTGGCTCTGAGGTCACCCTTGAAGTTATTGGCGGCTAATTTTTGACCAGATAGCCGGATGATCTTGTGACAGGGTGACAACTGACAAGGTGACAAAACCTTCGTTTCCTGATCACGGTGTTACACGATCATCCTGTCACGTGTCAAAAAGTCACATTATCACCTGTCATTTGTCATCCAGTTACCTTATCAGTTACCTATCCCCAAGATCCGAGGAATACAGCTATGTCTTTGTTCTTTTCTTTCAGTAAGGAAAAGTCACTCAAAGCGGCTGAGAAATACACCCAGCAGGGAAAAATCGAAGCGGCAATCAAAGAATTTGAGCGAATTCTGGAGGCTGACCCGGCTGACCTGAACGCCTGTGTGTCAATTGCCGCGCTGTATGCCCAGGTCAAGCGCAATAAAGATGCCGCCGCCAAATATCTAAAAGTGGCTGATCATTATCGGAAAAAAGGGAATGTCGCCCAGGCAACGGCGCTCTATCGCAAAGCCAACCGCCTTGATCCGGCTGACTATAGTGTGGCCCTGGTTTTAGCTGACCTTCTCAACAAACAGGGATTGACCACCGATGCCCTTCAGATTTATGTCAATGCTGCCCATGCCTGCAAACAGGGCGGACACTATGTCAATGCGCTCAAGGTGTTGCGTGAAGCCGTCAAGCTCAATCCTGACAATCCATATTTAAAGATGGAACTGGCCGAAGCTCTGTTCGGCGTTGATTCGATTGACGAAGCCCACGACATCTATGTCACGGTGGGCCGCGAGTTTTACCATAAAGCTCAGCTTGCTGAAGGATTACAGGCATTTCAAAAAGCACTGGTTGTCAAACCTGGCTCTAAACCTGCGCTCAAGGCGTTGACTGATTTTTCACTCCAGCATGGTGATCGTCAGGGAGCGGTTGCCATGTTGCAAGAATTGCTTGAAAACACACCCAATGATGTTGATTTGATTGTGTTGCTGGGACGGACCTGCCTTCAGGCCCGGATGTATCCGGAAGCGGAAGAAGCCTTTGTGCGGTTGCTTGATCTTGATCCACAACGCTATGAGTACCTGCTGGAAGTCGCCCGCGGCTATGTCAACAGCGGTGAATACAACCGGGCGGTGGTGCTCATCGGTAAATGTCTGGACCTGATTGTTGCCCGGCGGCATAAGAAACGTGCCACTGCTATTTTGAAAAATATCATCAGCCAGGATCCGCACAATCTGATGGCGCTCACCACGTTGGCTGATATTTACCAGCGGGTTGGTGAAAAACGAAACCTGACCACCACGCTCAATACGGTGGTGGAAGTTGCCTTAGGCCAGGGACTGAACCAGCAGGCCAGACTTGCCCTCGAACGACTCATCGGCCTGACGCCAGGAAAGAAAACCTATCGGATTCAACTCGCTCAAATCGGGCCACCTACGGGAGAGTTTCCCACCAATGCTCATCAAACGGTTGAGCTTGACGACGATGTCAACCTGACTGAAAAAGTTGAATCGTCGGCTGATTACAGCACCGAACTGCTTGAAGATATGCTGGCGAAAAATCCAGAACTGGCCCAGGCTCGCATCAAGCTGATTGAAGACATGGTTGCTCAACAACCCGAGTACATCGAAGCCCGCCAGCAGTTAAAACAGCGATATATTGAGAGCGGTTTGGCGGAAAAAGCAGCACTTGAATGTCTGGAAATTGCCCGTCTGTATGAAACTCGTGAAAATTATGCAGCGGCTGAAGATATCCGGCAGGAAGCCTACGTGCTCAACCCCTATCTCAATCCGGTTGTTCAGACCAAATTGATGACTGGCCGCTTTGATGTTTCATTTCTCAGATCACTTGAAAGCGGGGAAATGCCAGCAGATGGTTCACCAATGGACGAAACGGCTGAATTTGCCTCGGCTCGCCCTGATGACGATGATGTGATTGAACTCAATGTGACGGACTTTTTGCAGTCACCCGTCGAATTTTCACAGGGCGGCGCCAGAATTGTTGATTCAACCACCTCGGCACTTTTTGAAGTCCCCGGCACGATGGAGCCAGTAAGTGCCAATCCATCTCATCAAACTGGAAAGGCTCACTCAACACCTTCCTCAAATGCGATGGTTTTTGAAATTCCACACACTCCAGAACCACAACTGACTTCCTCAATACCAGAAGCGGTGGAAGTCCCCGAATCATCGCCACCAGTTCCAGAACCTGCGTTTGAATCCTGGGACTCGGTTGAAGCTCAACAATACGCCCAGGATTTTCTCGCCCAGGCTTACCAGATGTATCAGCAGGCTGAGGCACCGGCACTTCCTGAAATGTCGGAAATTCCAGCCATTCCCGAAGCCGTTGTGGCTGAGCCTGCACCCTGGGAGGTAGGTCAGGGTTCAGGGTTTGAAAGCCAGGGTTCAGAGTTTGAAAGCCAGGGTTCAGAGTTTGAAAGCCAGGGTTCAGGGTTCAGGGTTCAGGGTTCAGGGGTGGCGGAACCTGTTGTTAAAGATACACTTCCAGAATCCGAAATTCCTTTGGATGAAGAACCAGTTCGTAAATTCTCAACCGCCAGGCTATTTGCCATTTCTGGTTCTGGTGGTGAATTGTTTACTGGACCGCTGGTGGATCCAGGGGAAAGCGAGGGTTCCGGGTTCCGGGTTCCGGGTTCCGGGTTTCCAGAATCTGAGATTGAGCCGAAAACTCCAGTTGCGACCGAAGACGTTGTTTCAACCCCATTTGGAGAAGCTTCTGAAACAGAAGAGCCGACTTTGGAAGATGCTGGCTTTGCCGTGGTTGGGGAAGTAACCACTTTTGAGAACCAGGGTTCCGGGTTCCG
>DAOQNB010000484.1:0-5342 GCA_035335845.1 Acidobacteriota bacterium
GTTGGCGCCGGGGTGAAATCAAAGGTGAATTTCCCGAAGTGGTCTACACCCTTGAACGCCCGGCGTAGGTGGCAAATGACAAGATAACAAATGACGAGATGACGATTGGATCGGACTCCCTTTCAATCCGGTCACGTTGCTGACAGCCTCTTGATAGAAAGCATGGTTTTCAGCTATACACTCCGTTTCATCCATCTTAACCAAAAATCCCCTCTGTAAAAAAATCAGCAGAAATCAAAAAGGTTTATTTTGCTATGAATTGCCTGAAGAAGCTCAAGGCCGGTATCCTGGTGTCCCTCGTCGTTTTCCCATTATTGGCCGGTGAAACTGATCCAATCTTTCCAGTGGTTTCGGCTTCTTTGGTGCAGGGCCGGCCCTCTGCTGGCAACCCGGTTGAATTAAAAGTGGGGACACCCATTGAGCGCAAACTGAGTGGTGGAGAAGCTCACTCCTACCTGTATCCATTGAAATCAAATGAGTTTATTGACATTCTAGTTGAACAAAAAGGCATTGATGTAGTGGTCAGGTTATTTGATTCAGCCGGAAAAGTTCTGACTGAAATAGACAGCCCCAACGGCGCTCGCGGACCAGAACGGCTGGTATTTGTGACTCAAGCACCAGATACCTGTCGGATTGAAGTCAGTTCTCTGACCAAAACCGACCCGCCTGGAGACTATATACTCACCCTGAAAGCTCATCGGTCAGCGACGGAAAAAGATATCGCTGAGGCCGAAGCGGTTTCGCTGGTGAGCCAAATCGAGAAGCTTCGGGCTGCCGGAAAATTCGACCAGGCATTTCCGCTGGCGGTCAAATCGCTTGAACTGACTGAAAAAATATTTGGCCCTGATGACATGGCGTTGACGGGGCCACTCAATCAACTGGCATCGCTCCATCAACTCAAGGGCAGATATTCAGAGGCTGAATTGCTTTTTCTCAGGGCACTGGCGATTAAGGAAAAATTGTTGCCGCCTGATAGCCTGGAAATTGCACTCAGTTTAAATAATCTGGCTTTAAACTATCGCGACCAGGCCCAGTTTGCCAAAGCGGAGCCACTCTTTTTGCGGACAGTGGCCATTCTTGAAAAACACTATGGACCCGAACATATCAATATCGCCGCGACGCTCAACAATCTGGGGCTGGTATATCAGGACCAGAGTGATTTCGGGCGGGCCGAATCGGCCTACCAGCGGGCGCTGGCCATCCGCGAGAAACTGCTCGGACCAAATCATCGCGCTGTGGCCCAGAGCCTGACCAATTTGGGGACGCTGTATCAGAGCAAAGGGGACTATGCCCGGGCCAACGAATGTTACTACCGGGCGCTCGATATTCGGGAAAAGGTTCTTGGACCAAACCATCCAGAAGTAGGAACGACACTCCAAAACCTGGCGCTAGTTTTTACTGAAAAAGGCGATTATGCCCAGGCGGTTTCGATTTACACCCGCGCCCTGGCCATCCAGGAAAAAGCCCTTGGCCAGAGTCATCCAGCTTCAATCCTGATACTCAACAATCTGGCGCTGGTGTATCGCATGCAGGGTGAATTTTCCAAGGCTGAACCGCTCTATCAACGGGCTCTGGCTGCCCAGGAAAAGGCATTGGGGCCGGTTCACCCACTGGTTGCGCTTTCGCTGCATAATCTGGGGGGGCTGTATTATGAAAAGGGTGACTATGTAAAAGCTGAGCCGTTGCTTGAGCGAGCCAGGATGATTCGGGAAAAAATATCAACTGGTGAAACCCCGGAACTGGCAACCACGCTCAATGCGCTCGCCACAATTGCCCGTGATCAGGGTGACTATGCAAAAGCTGAGGCGCTGGCGCACCGAGGACTTGCTTTATATGAAAAAGCATTTGGCCATGAACATATGCAAGTTGGGTTTTCGCTCAATTT
This sequence comes from Acidobacteriota bacterium, assembly GCA_035335845.1. Classification (GTDB taxonomy): domain Bacteria; phylum Acidobacteriota; class Blastocatellia; order Chloracidobacteriales; family Chloracidobacteriaceae; genus JACQXX01. Next base: position 1,886 of record DAOQNB010000484.1, read on the forward strand.
TCTTGCTTTAATCAATGCCAGTAAAGGTGATCTGGTACAGGCCGAACAGTTTTACAACCAGGCACTCACCATATGGGAAAAGTTGTTTGGGCCCGAACATCCACAAGTGGCGTTGAGCCTCTTTGGACTGGCCCGGATCTATCAAATGCAGGGAAATTCCCAAAAAGCCGAGCCGTTGTTGAAACGGTCGCTGGCCATCCGGGAAAAAGCGCTGGGGGGCAAACATCCAGACGTTGCGCGTACCTTGAATGAACTGGCTACGCTGTATCAAACAATGGGGAATTATCCAGAAGCGCTTCGGTTTCAAGTCAAAGCGAACGAGGCATCTGAGCGAGATTTAACAGAAAATCTGATCTTGGGCTCAGAACGCCAAAAAATTCTCTACCTGAATCAGACGGGTGCCTATACCGATCAAACCATTTCGCTGCACACCCAGTTTTTGCCAGCCGATATCGAAGCACTCAAAGCGGCAGTGACAGTGATTTTGCGGCGGAAAGGGCGTGTGCTGGATGCCACTTCCCAAAACATTGAGCAACTGCGCAGCCGAACCACGCCGGAAGATCAACTGTTGCTTGACGAACTCACCAAAATTCGCCAAATCCAATCAGCCCTGACCCTGAAAGGACCCGGAACCCGCAACCGGGAAGACCATCTGGGGGAACTGGTGCAGTTGGAAAAGCAGGCCGAAGACCTTGAAGCCAAAGTCAGTGCCCGAAGCCTGGAATTTCAAGCCCGACGACAGCCCATCACGCTTGACCAGGTCCAAAAAGCGATCCCGGAAGATGCTGTCCTGGTTGAATTTGCTGGATATACTCCTTTTGACGCTAAACTGCGGACCTTTGGCCCGCGTCGTTATGTGGCGTATGTCGTGAAAGGGCCGAAAAGTCGGGGAACCAAGACCGAACCCCTGGAGTCTGGAAGCCTGCTCTGGGCAGACCTGGGACCGGCTGATGTGATTGATCAGCTCGCCACTGAATTTCGGAAAGCGATTCGGACGCAACTTCCAATGACATCAGAGAGCCAGAATTCGGTAGGCGGTCCAAAACTGAGCATTCAGTTACTTGGCCGAGAACTGGATAAGCGGTTAATGCAGCCAGTTCGAAAGCTCCTTGGAAATCGCAAACACCTCCTGCTGGCAACTGACGGCGAATTAAACCTGATTCCTTTTTCGGCCCTGATTGATGAACATCAGAAATTCCTGGTTGAGCGCTATACAGTGACTAACCTGACGAGTGGACGTGACCTCTTGCGGTTACAGGTCAAAGTTGACGCCCATTCGCCACCAATGATTCTTGCGGATCCAGATTATGCAACTGGCAATGGCCCAACCTTGTTTGACAAGCAGTTGAAACCCTTGTCAAGGCTGATTGGCACCAAGCAGGAAGCCCGCATCATCCAGACTGAACTCCCTGAGTTTGTTGTCAAACTGGGTGCTGAGGCGACCAAAAGCGTACTTGAATCAGTTGATCAGCCAAAATTGCTCCATATCGCGACCCATGGGTATTTTTTGGAAAATGCCGGGCCGTCATTCGTTGGGACCACCGACCAGCGGTCACTGGCAGCATTGACTGACACTCCAGTGGATTTTGATCAGTTAAAACAAAATACACCGTTGCTTCGCTCGTTTCTTTTTCTGGCTGAGGCGAATAAAAGTGAAATTGGAATTATGACGGCGGCTGAAACCGCTCAACTCAATCTGTGGGGCACCAAACTGGTGGTGCTCTCAGCCTGCGAGACCGGGTTAGGCGATGTCAAAAACGGAGAAGGGGTCTATGGTCTGCGCCGGGCGCTGGTTTTAGCTGGCAGCGAAGCGCAGATGATCAGTCTATGGGCAATCTCAGACCGAGGGACTCAAGAGTTAATGGCCGAATACTATCACCGTCTCAAAGCGGGGGAAGGCCGCAGCCAGGCGTTGCGCAACACGCAACTCAAGTTACTCAAAGACCCAAAACGCCAGCACCCATTCTACTGGGCTTCATTCATTCAATCCGGCGAGTGGAAACCGCTGTAAAACCATTCTGGGTTGAGGACCTGGGGCAATCGAAGGGATGAGGGATGAAATAAAATCAGGTCTTCAGCCCCAAGCCCTCAGCCCTCAGCCCGTTTTCTTCAGCCCTCAGCCCCAAACCCTGAACCCGATGTCTTCAGCCCCAAACGCGATGCTCTCAAAATCTACTTGACGAGAAAATATTACTAGCGTATATTCCTGAAAGGTTATTTAACCACCTGGTTATTTCTATGATGACACATTCGCTTGACACCACCTTTGCGGCACTGGCTGATCCAACGCGGCGGGCAATCCTGGCTCGTCTGGCATTGGGTGAAGCCACCGTGATGGAACTGGCACAGCCATTTGCCATGACCCAACCGGCAATCTCCAAACATATCAAAGTGTTGGAAAAGGCTGGCTTAATCTCTCGTGGGCGTGATGCCCAACGACGGCCTTGCAAAATCAAACCTGAAGCCCTCGATGAAGCCATGACCTGGCTCGAAGAGTATCGCCGACTTTGGGAAGCCAATTATGAGCGGCTTGACGCCCTGCTCGATGAACTGAAAAGAAATCAACCGTGACCAAAAGACCGAAAGAAAGATTTAAGGAGACGACCGAATGAAAAATACACTTCAAATTACAACCCCCAGTGATCGTGAAATTGTGATGACCCGCGCTTTTGACGCTCCGCGGCATCTGGTTTTTGATTGTTTTACCAAACCCGAATTGCTCAAACGGTGGATGATCGGGCCTGATGGCTGGACGTTTGCCATTTGCGAAATTGATCTCAAGGTTGGTGGCCGCTTTCGCTATGTCTGGCGTCAAGTTGACGGAACCGAGATGGGCATGACCGGTGAATTCCGGGAAATTGTGGTGCCGGAACGCATTGTCAACACCGAACAGTTTGACCAGGACTGCACGGGTGGCGAAGCCCTGGGGACGCTGGTCCTTACTGAGCAAAACGGCAAAACAACCACCACGAATACGGTGCTCTATTCATCGCAAACCGCCCGCGATGGCGCTCTCAAGTCAGGAGTGGAAGACGGCGTGGCCGCCGGATATGACCGACTTGATGAAATTCTGGGTTCACCTCTGGCTGCCCAGGCTTAGGCGCAAAGAATATTGATTGGTAAGGGGGCGTCAGTCGTTTGCTCATCTGGTTTGATTGAATGACTTGACCCTGGTTCCATCTCAGGATTTCAGTGGCCAAAAGTAGAGCGACATCAAAAAGTGAGCTGACTACTGACGCAACCCCAATCTTCACAGAAACATCCCGCCGGATGCCTCCAGTCGTTGGGCATTGACCCAGCGACCTTCTTCCGAACACAGAAACGCAACCACGCCACCAATGTCATCTGGAACACCTACCCGGCCCAGGGCCGTCTGCGAAGCCAGAAAATCCTTGACTCCGGCGTGTTCAAAAGCGCTCCGGGTAAAATCAGTTTCAATGGCGCCGGGTGCCACAAC
>DAOQNB010000485.1:0-5332 GCA_035335845.1 Acidobacteriota bacterium
CCTGGATCAGTTTCTTTTGACTGGCTTCAACCAGAGCCAGGTGGCCTAAGGTCCGGGCAATACCGCTTTTGTGACCAAGTTCCTGATCCAGGTCAAGTGCCTTTTTGTAATTGGCTTCGGCCTGCGGATAATCCTTCATCTGGGAATAGGCCCACCCAAGATTGTGAAAAGTCCCAGCCGATTCATAGCGATTCCCAATGGTTTGGCGTACCGCATTTGCCTGGTTCAAATATTCAATTGCTTTTGGATAATTTCCGGTTTGACTCTCGACCCAGCCCAGGTTGCTCAGAGCAACCGCCTCCCACCGGGCATTTTTTTGTTGCTGAAACTGCCCCAGCACCTGCTCAAACAATTCATGGGATTTCGCCCAGTTCTGATCATTGCCATACAACACGCCCAGCGTGAGTAAATACACCGGCACCATGGTCGGGTCTACCTTTTGAGCCAGCCCATAGGCTTCTTCAGTCAATTGAATAGCTTTTGAGTTTTGGCCCAACTTTTGATACACCGAGCCTTGATTGGCCAGGGTACTGGCTTCCCAACTCCGGTTGCCGACGGCACGGGTCAGGGCAAGCACCCGATCATAGGTGTTTAACGCTTTCTGGAAATCACCAAGGGATTTATAGATGGCTGCCAGGTTGCTGAGCATTGCCGTCTCGCGGGCCTGGTCGCCAATCCGCTGGCAAATCGCCAGTGCCTGTTCAAAATAGGGCAGGGCTTTTTTGGTTTCACCCCATTGATTGTAACTATCTCCGAGGACACCCAGGGCAGAAATTTCCTGTGCGGGGTTCCCAATGGCCTGGGCAATAGACAACGCTTCCTGGGTAACTTCCAGAGCTTTGGAACGGTTTCCAACCTCAACATAGAGCTTGCCCAAATTGGCCAGCGTTTGGGCCGCACCTGCCTGGTTGTTGACCTGTCGGTGGACCACCAGTGCTTGCTCAAGATAGTCGAGCGTTTTTTGTTTTTGCCCCAGCTTGGTATAGATGGCGCCAAGATTATTGAGCGTCATGCCATACCCTTTGAGGTTTCCAGTGGCTTTCTGCAAAGGCAACGTCTGTTCCAGATATTCAATGGCTTTATCAGAATTACCCAGCAAATTGTGGACAACGCCCAAATTGTTGAGGGTTGAGGCTTCTTTTTTTGCATCTTTCAGCGTTCGGACGAGTTCAAGGACTTTCTCAAACGCTGGCAGCGCCAGTTTGGGTTTTCCTTGACCAAACAAGCGGGTGCCGACTTGATTGAAGGCTTCGATCTGCAAGGCGGTATCACCACTTATTTCGGCCTGCATTGCGACGGCTTGAAATGTTTCAATCGCCTGGGCTTGCTTTTCCTTGGTCGGGTCAGCCGCCAGTTCCAGCCCACGTTGATATTGCTTTTCGAGGGCAACCCGCTGGAGGTCCTGGGCCGTCGCCGGGTGAACTTCGGCCAGGGTAATCGTGAACTTTCCTTCGGAAGGCTCTTTGGCCACGGGGGTGACCTGGACCAGGTAGGTTCCAGCCCGTTCAAGCACCAGAAAAAGCTGCTCGGCTTCAAAATTTGCTGGCGTCGAGTTTGTTTCAGCCACCAGTTGCCCATCAGCCGTTTGGAGTGTCACGACAACATCGAGACTGATTTGTTCGACCAGAACTTTGACCAGGGTGTTGGCTTCCACGGTCAGGCGGAACTCGTGTTTCTCGCCTGACTTGAGCCCCTTTTCCAGTGGGTGATTCAGGTCAAGCAATGGAGCTTGCCTCTTTGAAGCAGCCACACCACTCACTGGAGTCAAGCCAAACCAGGCGGCCAGGGCAAACAATAAGAAACAATCGCGCATATCACTCCACCACATCAGATTGAACCAGGATTAGCCGCTACCACAGGGCACACCCAACTGCACCAACGTAAAAAATTTGTACAGTGACGTGGCATATTCTTTCAGGTAGGAATTGTTGACGAAACACAGCATAGGGGTAAAGAATCGCTGCGTAAATCCTTTTGTGATTTGCCCGGCATCGCTGGGTGAAACATCGGCGATTTTCAGACCTTACCCCTTAGCCAAATCCAAAAAACCGACGGAGCATTCTATGTTCAAACCCCGCTTTGGATATTTGGCAGTGGTTGCCATTGCATTGCAATTTTGTGGCAACTCCCTTTTCGCACAATCAGTTCCAGGTGAAATACCAGGACTTCAAAAAACGAGAAAACCAGCGAATAAAGTAAACCTGGGGCCGACCACCGGCCTGGGAGCTGACAAACAGGGGCGGATTTATATTGTCAGCAACACAAGAAATCGAGTCTATCGCTATGACCCGGCCAAAAATGCGGTTTCGGTCGTGGCCGGAAATGGTCAGGCTGTTACGTCCGGCGATGGTGGTCCCGCAAGCGAAGCGGGCCTCAAATATATAACGGATGTCGCGGTTGACCGTGAGGGGAATGTATATATTGGCCAAATCGCCAATGGACTCATCCGCAAAGTTGATGCCGAAACCCAGATTATCACCACCATCGCTGGCGGCGGAGTTAAACACCCTGAGGACGGAATGCTGGCCACGGACGCCTTTTTTGATTACACAGATGGCCTGCTCATCAATCTGGAAGGCAATCTCGTGTTTGTGACTCGGGACACAACCTGGGAAATGGACCTGTTCACGCAACGGCTCACGAAAATTGCCGGCGGGGTTGGGAATCCAGCGACCATTGATGGTGAGCCCGCGACTACCGTCAGTGTGTTTGGGACCAAAGTCGCTCAAACTGCGGACGGTGATTATCTGATAACCGAATGTTACAGAAATCAAATTCGAAGGGTTGATTCAGAAACCAAACTGGTTTCAACGATTGCTGGGAAATACTCGGGCCAGTTTGGTGCGTTTGAGGGTGATGGCGGATTGGCCGAAAGCGCCTTCCTGGCTGGACCATCAGGCATCACCGTTGATAAAGACGGCACCATTTATTTCATTGACTCGCGCAATAACCGCATTCGCCGGATTGACCCAAAAACCAAACGTATCAAAACGATTGCGGGAAGCGGATCACGAAAGTTTTCTGGCGATGGCGGACCGGCAACTCTGGCGGGGCTGGGTTTTGAATACCCGACAAACTATAACGTGATCAACAATTCGGACCTTGTGGCTGATGGGCTTGGGAATCTCTACGTGGCGGATACCTTTAATAACTGTGTCCGTAAGATCAACCTGGTCACCGGCGTGATCACGACAGCAGCGGGAATTCCACTCTAATGGCGTGACACCGCCGGACCTCAAAGCGGCGTCAAGCCGCCGCACTCCACAATAAAAACGAAAGCGGCGTCAAGCCGCCGCACTCCGAAAAAAATTCCCGTTCCGGAAATTTTCCGGAACGGGAAAATTTGGACTCTCAAACGGTTGTCTCACGCAGCCGAGAGTTGGGTTTTCTGAGCGGGCAACAACTCCAGAGCCTGAAGAGCCTCTTCGAGTTGCTTCCAGCGTTGTTCCAGACTGCCGGTATAACCGACCGACATCCGCACCAGTCCGGGGAGAATCCCAGCCCGGCGAAGTTCGTCGTCCGTCAATTCGCTTGACGTCGTGGTGGCCGGGCAGGTCATCAGCGTGTCGAAATACCCCAAACTCACGGCCATAAATCCAAAGCCCTTTTCATTTTGCAGGTACTCAAGCAACCGGTTGGCCTGCTGCGAGGTGCCTAAATCAAGACACACCAGCCCGCCAAATCCATATTCGTCATTGTGAAGATCCTGCATCAATTGATAATTCGGATGTGATGGCAGCCCTGGGTAAATCACTGAAAATCCAAGTGATTGCAACCGCCCGGCAAAAACCTGGGCTCGTTGACAGTGTTCGCGCATCCGCAACCCAAGGTGTGGTAACCGGAGACTGATTTCGTGGGCAACTTTTGGATCCATCGTCGGCCCAAGCAGCATCAATGATCCCATGTGCAGGTCCATCAGCGTGTGGATAAAGTCCAGCGGCCCGCAAATCGCTCCGGCAATAAAATCTGACGCACCGTTGATAAACTTGGTCAGACTGTGAACCACAATGTCGGCTCCGAGCCGGATTGGGGACAGAATAAGTGGACAAAAGGTGTTGTCCACCACCAGTTTGGCACCGTGGCGATGGGCAATTTCTGCCAGACGTGGAATGTCAGCCACTCGAAGTGTTGGGTTTGACATCGTCTCGACAAAAATCAACTTTGTCTGCGGAGTCATGGCGGCGTCAACCGCAGCCAGGTCATCAGTATTTACAAATGAAACGCCAAGTCCCATTTTGGCGGGGAGGAATTCTTTCAAGAGGGCAAACGTGCCACCGTACACGGTATCGCTCGATACAATGTGGTCACCTTGCGAAGTCAGTTGCAAGATGGTGGCGGCAATCGCGCTCATCCCGCTGGAGGTACAATAGGCGGCTTCAGCACCTTCGAGCGCCGCAATTTGTTTAGCCAGCACGCTAACGGTCGGATTGTAATGCCGACCGTACAAATAACAGCCGCCGTTTTCGGGTCCTTGCTGTCCCTTAAAGATGGCTGGCAGCGTGGCGGCCTTCATCACGGTAAAGGTTGAGCTGGCTTCGATTGAAAGGTTGACACCACCGTGTTCTCCGAATTCGTGACGGAGATCGGCCAAAGATTCGATGGGATGAAACTGGGTCATCACGTGAATCCTCCAAATTGTAAGATGAGTGAAGGGAAGCGAAAGAAATTCTGAGGCAACTGATGAAAATTACTATATATTCAGAAAAACACTTTGTATATCGAATTGAATTCAGAAAAATATGGAAAACCCAGAGCTAGACCGAATTGACTTCAGAATTTTGGCCGAATTGCAGAACAATGCACGGTTATCGAACAAAGAACTCGCGGCCATCGTGGATTTAGCGCCTTCAACCTGCCTGGAACGGGTCAGGCGGTTGCGGTCAATCGGCGTGCTGCGCGGGGCTCACGAACAGGTGGCTCCAGCCGCCTTGGGCATTGGATTACAGGCATTGATTGCTGTCCGGCTCAAGCGCCATTCCCGGGAAATCGTGGAGAGTTTTCAGGCACATATCCTTGGGCTACGTGAGGTTGTGGCGGTATATCATCTGGCTGGCGCCACCGATTTTCTGATTCATGTGGCGGTCAAAGATGACAAACACCTGCGCAACCTGCTGCTTGATTCATTCACGACTCGCGAAGAAGTCAATCAGACGGAAACATCACTGATTTTTGATCATCGGTGGAAACCCAAAATGCCAAATTTTGTTGAGGAGGGGTGAAGGCTTCGGGTTCCGGGGTCAGAAAAAGACAAAAAGGACCAAAAGGACAAAAAGGACCGAAAGGACATAAATTCGAAAACCCGGAACCCGGAACCCGGAACCCGGAACCCGGA
>DAOQNB010000486.1:0-5322 GCA_035335845.1 Acidobacteriota bacterium
CCGGGAAATTGAACATAAGATTGGAAGCTGATGAATTGGGTCTGGAAAACCAGGGCTCAGGGATGAAGAAACCAGGGATGAGGGATGAAAGAAAACCAGTTCTTCAGCCCGACGTCTTCCGCCCTCAGCCCTGAGCCCGATGTCTTCCGCCCGTTTTCTTCTGCCCGACTTCTTCAGCCCTGAGCCCGATGTCTTCCGCCCTATGCTTCCGCCACCCGAAACACTGCCGATAGAAATCATCGACACGCTGCACGGACAGACCATTGTTGATCCTTACCGCTGGCTTGAAAACGGTGAGGCAACGGCGGTTCACGACTGGACGGCGCAGCAAAACACTTACTGCCGGTCGGTACTGGATGCTTTTCCATATCGCGAATACCTGCGCCAGCAAGTCACCAATTGCGCACAACTGGGCGCAATTTCGACACCCTTGGTGTATGGGGGCAAATACTTTTGGACTAAACGGTCGGGGTTGCAAAATCAGGCGGTGCTCTATGTTCGTGAGACACTTTCCGGGCCAGATCGGGTCCTGGTTGATCCAAATACCTTGAGTGAACACGGGACGATGACTCTGGACTGGTGGTTTCCATCGCCGGATGGTACGCGAGTCGCCATTGGGCTCTCAGACAATGGAAGCGAGCTGAGCACGCTGTCAATTTTGGATGTCACCACTGGCGAGTACCTGCCCGACATCATTCCGGATACTCGATTTGTCTCGCTGGCCTGGATGCCTGACGGTCACGGATTTTACTACACAAGATATCCTGGTCGTGGGACACGACCCACTGGACAGGAACACTATCACCGGTGGATCTACTTTCATCGCCTGGGATCTCATTTTGAAGCAGATCCGGTTGTTTTTGGCCCTCATCGCAAACCGGAAGAATATTTTCATGTGCAGGTCTCCCCTTCGGGCCGCTATGTGCTGGTGACCGCGTCTCGAACCTTTGATTACCAGGATCTGTACCTGCTTGATGTACAGAGCGATTTAGGGTTTGTGCCGATTGTTGAAAACATCAATGCTTCTTTTTTTGGTGAATTCGCCGGTGAATCAGTGCTGATTCGCACCAACTGGAACGCGCCCCGGTTTTGCCTGATGAAGGTCAACCTGGCTGAGTTGAAAGCCCCCTGGGCCATGGTCATCCGCCAGTCAGCTTCGGTGCTGGAATCTTTTGCCGTGGCTCACGACCACTTTGTGGTGTGCTCATACCTGACCAGGGCTCAGTCAGAGTTGCGCCTGTTTGATTTGGAAAGCTCGTTCACCTGTTCAATTCCAGTTCCCAAATACAGCACCATCACAGGTCTGTCTGCCAGATGGGATTCAACCAAAATTTTCTTGAGCCTGACCTCCTTTGCCGTGCCGACCACGGTGTATTGCTTTGAGACTGCAACACAATCGCTCACCCTTTTTGACCAGATTGAGTCCCTGGTTGATCCAGCCAGCTATATCATCAAACAGGTCATTTACCCATCGCGCGACCAGACCAGGGTCAGCATGTTTATTGTTCACCGCAAACATCTTAAATTCGATGGGATGGCACCAACCATTCTGACTGGATATGGGGGATTTAATATCAGTCGGACCCCTGAATTTTTAGGATCGCTGTTGACGTTGCTCGATGCGGGTGCTGTGTACGCATTGCCAAATGTACGCGGAGGCGGTGAATATGGCGAAGAATGGCATAAAGCCGGGATGCGGGACCGGAAACAGAATGGGTTTGATGACTTTCTCTGCGCGGCAGAATACCTGATTCAACACCAGTACACCTGCCCGGAAAAACTGGCGATTCAGGGTGGGAGCAATGGTGGATTGCTGGTCGGCGCCGCGTTGACCCAGCGCCCTGATTTGTTTCGAGCCGTAGTATGTCAGGTGCCCCTGCTGGATATGCTGCGGTATCACCATTTTTTGATTGCACGAACGTGGATTCCCGAATATGGTTGTGCAGAAGACCAAGACGCGTTTCACTGGCTTATGGCATACTCTCCCTACCACCACGTCACGCCAGAAACGCCATATCCAGCCGTATTGCTTATGACCGCCCAGTCCGATACTCGGGTTGATCCACTTCACGCTCGAAAAATGGCGGCTCGACTGCAAGCGGCAACATCATCAGGGTACCCAATTTTGCTTCGCGTCGAATCTCAGGCCGGTCACGGCGTTGGGAAACCGACCGCCAAACGCATCGAGGAAAGTGTTGATGTGCTGAGCTTTATCGCCGCTCAGCTTGGAATTTCGTTGTAAGGAGTTCAGACCTTGATTTGGTATTTGAAAGCATCACAGGACAAGCCGGGACACGCCAGACGTTTCAGAGTGAGTTGGTTGGGATTGAGCCTGCTGCTGGTACTCACCCTCAGCCTCGCCACGGGAATGACCTCGGCGTATCAAGGAGGGGGAGGATACACATTACAGGTTGGTTCAACCAATGACGAAGCTGCGGCTCGGGCCCAGGTGGCCCAGCTCAAAGCCGCCGGTCATACCGCTTATTATGTGCGTGCCGAGATCCCTGGGAAAGGCACCTGGTATCGGATTCGGGTTGGTCGCTTTGGATCGCCAGCCGATGCCCAGCGGTATTCACGTACCCTGCCTGGGAAAAGCACCTTTGCCACGTCCTATGATGGTCCAAATGGATCACCAAATTCCCGCGTACCGTCCTCAGAACCATCAGCCGTGGCGAGTAAAACACCAACCCCATCAACACCTTCAAAACCAAAATCTGATCCTGCCAAAATAGCGGCCACTACCTCTTCCAAACCCGATACCAGCAAACCATCAACGGCTAAAGCAACACCCAAAGTTGATCCAGGGAAACCAGCCGCAGGTACAACACTCGGGAAAGCCCAGAGTACCTCCGTCAACAAACCCACGTCTCAACCGAAAACTGAGATTGCGAACAACACACCACCCAGGCCAAAGACCGTTGAAACTAAATCTTCTGTTCGAGTTCAACCAAAAAATACCCAGCCAGCATTGAAATTGGAAACGCCGACCGTGGCACTGGCCAGTAAAATCTCCAGGCGACCCCAATTGCTCGCCCTCCCAAAGGAGCCAGCGAAGTCAGCTCCGGCCCCGACAACGACTCAGTCTTCCACGCTGACAGCCTCTCGACTCGACCCGAAAAAAGGGACCTCGAAGCCTCAGGAATTGAATTCAAAAACTCCATCAGATACCTCAGCTCGCCCCTGGATTGCTGAAGTGAGCCGCAAAGAAAAAGGCGAGGAAGTCGCCTCCCTGACGCTGCCGAATTTGGGGAACCCGCTCCCGCCGGAAAGTGGAGTGTCAGGTGGCGTTGGCCTGAAACTGGTTGAAGCGAGCACGTCCAAAGCTCTGCTCGAAGCGGCCCCGGCCAAACCGCCCGCACCTAAACTGGTCAAGCCCCATCCACCAATCAAGTTTTTGACATCGCTTTCTCCAACCCCAGCCTCGTTCAAGGCCAAAGACCTGGGGGCCTTGCTGGCAGCACCTGAAACACCGCCAACCGGGTGGGTCAGACAATACCCAACTCTTCGAACCGATTTGACCCGCGTATTTTTTGCCGATGCCGGGCATGGCTGGGCGGCTGGCATTCAAGGCATGGTGCTGTCAACCGAAGATGGTGGTGAAACCTGGAATTCACAGTCCATTGGCGCCCGTGGCGTTGTCAATGATTTGTTCTTTATTGATCGGCTCCGTGGCTGGGCGCTGATCGGAGGCACGCTGGGTACTCAGGCACGGGACTTGCGCGATGAACAGGTCCTGTTAAAAACCGAAGATGGTGGCAAAACCTGGCAGCGACTGGCGGAAATGGATGCGCTGGCGGTGTATTTTATCAGCCCTCAAATCGGGTATGCCGCCGGTAATTATGGCGCGTTGCTCAAAACTGAGAATGGTGGCAAGACCTGGGCTCGCTGTGGATCACTCGAAGCAACCCTCAATAAGTCGGTCAAGCTCCAGGATGCCATTTTCTCTTTTACCAGGGTCAAATTCCTTGATTCCCAAACCGGCTGGGCAATTGGGAATTATTACGGCACAGGCACGGTCGAGGCTGGCGGCCTTTTTACCACTCAAGATGGCGGTCAAACCTGGGAAAAAGCTGGTGTACCGCTGACGGCCTCGCGAGCCGAACTGATGAATTTTCACTTCTTTGACAAGCTGCACGGCTATCTGACCGCCGAAGCCTATCAAGGCGATAGTCGCTATTTGACACAATTTCAGACGGCAGACGGCGGCAAAACCTGGATCGAGCGGACCACGACCTTCCCTGGCTATCATGTAACCACTTTTACCAACCCATCCACGGGCTGGACGATTGGAAATCGTCCGTTGCGACTCAATGGCCCAACATTTGAAACCGGGTTCTGGAAAACGCAGGATGGCGGCCAGACCTGGAAAGAAGAAACCGCCCTGCCGGGAATGCGACTCTATGATGTGTTCTTTTTGGAATCAGGTGTGGGCTGGGCCGTCGGCGAGCGTGGACTGGTGCTCAAGTACGTCCCGCGAAGCTAGGGACAGTGAAGTAGCAAAGTAGTGAAGTAGCAAAGTAGTCAAGCTGGAAGAGCAAGATAGCGAAATCCTGTTTTTAAATATGGGATGACTGTCAGGCACAAGCGTGATCAGAAGAAACCACGAAGCAATTGGAACTGGATTCCGCTTGCTTCGTGGTTTCTTTTTTGAGTCTGAGTAAGCCTGTGAAACCACACCGCAGGTTTTCACCATTTGGTTAAAGCTTATTTCCACCAGGACGAGTTATCTTGTTACAAATGAATAATTTAGTTAGTTTAACCTTTTGGTTAAAAGTTTTAACCTGAACGTGAAGAAATGCAGGAGAAATCGAAAAAACTGCTTTATTTAATTTGTATAAAATGAATATATACAATGAGTTAACAAATAATCAGGATTAATTGACGTTCAAATTTTCCCTGGTACGGTAATTGCACCTGGAGATTAGTCACAACACACCGGCCAATCGTTGGCTCGTCGAAAAGACCGAATCCGAATGGTCTCTCAACTCATTTTCTGACTGACATCATTGACGTGAACCTCTCGGCCATAAATGGCCGAGCTTCTGGGTGGGATCATCCAACTCACATTGGCTGATCTTGAGCAGTTCGCGCTTCTGCCTGACCGTCACCAGTCAGGGTGGCGGGCTGCGCCGGTCGGCTGTCCTTCCGGCGTCTGATGCTCCCTCGACGCGCACTCCCCCGCGTCCCGGCGGGTGATGACGGCGGACTCGCACCCGCCGATTTGGTTTTCAGGATGGCCATCCCACGTTTCTTCACCACCTGGGCGCCGTTGTGGTCGGCATTCGCAATGTGTCCGCACCGCTGACAATGGAACTGACTTTG
>DAOQNB010000487.1:0-5313 GCA_035335845.1 Acidobacteriota bacterium
GCGCTGTTTGGTTCGGTGTCGAGGTCGAGAACCTGCAGGTTTTCATCATTCTGCAGCATAAAAACATCGGCTGAGAGTGGGTCACTATTGATTTCCGGCTCGCGGAAGGTAATGCGAACCGCATACCCATCGTGCGGGCGTGAAATTTTAACGGTCTGTGGCAGCAGTTGTGGCCGGCCAGATTTGTCAGCATAGCCTTCATATTCCGACTGAGTGCTTAACGTGCCGTCTTCTTCATAAATCTGTAGCCGGACCAGCGGGGTGCCTTTGCGGGTTCGATCAAACCAGTAACTATAGATTGGTACCCATTGGCCGTCAGCCGAACGATGTGACACATACAGAACATAGTAGGTGCGCATCACACGTTTGGCCGGGACTTCAAGTGACATTTGACCATCACGTGAGATGACTTCGGCTTCGTCCTGACGTGATTCAACGACAAAAAAGCTGGTGTCCGGCGAAGCTTCCGGTAACGCTGGCACCAGCATCGGCAAAGCCAGGTGCTGCGGTCTCAATTTTGAGAATGTGCTGATGTCCTTGGTACTGGTGGATGAGTTTAACTGATTGACTTGCTGAGTGTATTTGCGGAGGTTGGTGCCGCGGATAAAACTTCGTTTATCCGTCGGGTAAAACACGGCCACCGTAAACTGCTCTCCGTCAGACCCCATGTCGGCAATTTTTCCAACCAGGGTGGCATCAACGGCCAGTCGAATTCGTTGTGGCCGCTGTAAGACCAGTTTTCCATCCGCCGTCGGATAGATTTTCCCTTTTCCCTGATCGGATTCTTTATAGTCAGCAAACTGAAGTCCAACTGAAGATTTTAATTGCGTGATTTGCTGAAGCGTGGCGATACGGGAGACCAGTTCGGAACTGGGAACCGCAGGTTGAACCGGGAGTTCACGGGGGAGGGCAACGCGGGAAGTAATACAGCCGGAGGATACCAACCCAATTGAAAAGATCGTGGTAACAACAACCAGTCGCAGCCATGTGGGGCTTAAAAGCTGCCGTCTCTGTGCCTCGAAAGTCATTCTGATATTAACCTGTCCTGCTTAATCTTAATGATGATGCTTCGTTATGGGTATAAGGTAGATTTGGACGATCCAAGAGCAAAGCAGCGAGCCTACCAACGGATGTTCAAATTGTCAATTCAGTTAAAACCTCGCCAGCAGGCTGACAGGTGTCAACTCGGCAGGGAGACCCACAACTAAGGGCATTATTCTGAATCCGAAATCCAGGCTTTCATTTCCAAGGCGTGGCCTGTTGATTGAAAAAATGTGATTTTCGTTGTTTGTGTCATCGAAAAAATCTGGGTTAAATTCGCTTAAAACCGCGCTCAATATCCTGCATATCAAATCGAAGCAGGACTGGCCGACCATGCGGACAATTCGTGGGGTTCTCTGTCCGCATCAACTCGTCAATCAACCACGTCATTTTCTCAAGGTTCAAGACCTTATTCACCTTGATGGCGGCGCGACAGGCCAGACCGGCGGCAATTTCACGCTGAAAATGTTCAAGGGCCACTGAACGCTGCTCCTCTTCAACGACATCGAGTAATTCAGTCAGCAGCGTCCGGGCTTCTTCGGGCTCCAGCTCAGCCGGGAGCGCCCGCAGAGCGATGGTTCGTCCTGAAAGCTGCATGACATCAAACCCACACTGATCCAGGTCAGCCATGGTGCGGTCAAAGGCCGCCGCCTGAGCCGGTGTCAAATCCAGAGTGTGCGGAATGAGGAGTTTTTGCGAAACCACTTCGCGGCTCATCAAACGGCGCAGATGTTGCTCAAACAAAACACGTTCGTGGGCCACATGCTGATCAATCAACAACAAACCACGGGCATCGGTCGCAATGATGTAGCTATCGTGCAACTGGCCCAGAATCCGAAAATCCTGGCGGGGTAATTCCAGCGGGCTGGCAGCGACATAACTTTCAGCCGTCCGAATTCGGCGCTGAGCACACAGTGACCGCCCAGATCGGGAACCCTGGCGGACCAGTTGTGGAAATAGTTCCAGTTCGGGTCGGGCTGGTGCGACCGGTTCACCTTTTGGCGAAGTCAGAAAAAACGGTGGGGGCTGGATCGGGCGTGACTCCACAAGAGATGACTCAGAAGCTGGTTCTATGTGTTCAAGTCGTTCCAGTTCTTCACGCCGGGCATCCAGTTCAGCTTTAAAATTTCGGTCGAGCACTGGTTGTGCGACGGCAGGTCGAGGTAATTCAAGTCGTCGCTCAGGCAGGCTTCCCACTTCAACTGGCTCAGCCGGTGGCGAAAGAAACGGCGGTTCCCTCAATTCCTCAGAAGATGGCGGTACCACCGAAGCCGCCGTCTCGGTCTCACGCAGGTCGCTCAACCCCGGAAAATGAGCAAATGGCTTTTCAACCCCAAGGGCCAGTTTGAGGCCATCACGGACGGTCTCAAGCACGGCCTGGGCCCGGCGAAAACGAACCTCGGTCTTTTGCGGGTGGACATTGACATCCACCTCCTCGGGTGAAACCTCAACAAACAACAGCACTGATGGATAAAACCCAGGCGGGATGATATTTCGATAGGCATCGGACACCGCGCGTCCCAAAACCCGATCTTTTACATACCGCCCGTTGACAAAGAGATATTGCCCATCACGCGAAGCCCGTTGCTGCTGAGGTCGCGAGATAAAGCCACCGACGGTGATCTCATTTTGGGAAAATTCAACCTTGACGAGTTCTTCAAGCAGGGCTTCACCAAACAACTGATATGCCCGGTCACGCAAACTGGCCGTTGGGGTTACCTGGATGATTTCACGACCGTTATTTTTCAAAACAAAGGCTTTCTCAGGATTGGCCAGCGCATAATGGGTCACCAGATTGGTGACGTGGAAACTCTCTGTGGTTTCTGTTTTGAGAAACTTGCGGCGGGCCGGAACATTAAAAAACAGGTCACGAACCGAAATCTCTGTACCGCCCGGCCAGGACGCATCACGAACATGACGAATCCGCCCGCCTTCAATCACCAGTTCGGTTCCAGCCACATCGTCTCGCAATTTTGAAAAAAGCGTGATTCGCGACACCGAGGCAATCGAGGCCAGTGCTTCGCCTCGAAACCCAAATGTATCAATGGCATTGAGGTCTTCGACGGTGCGGATTTTGCTTGTCGCATGGCGTTCAAAGGCGAGGAGCGTGTCATCACGGGTCATGCCTTCACCGTCATCGCGGATGCGAATCAGATTCTTGCCGCCCTGTTCGATTTCCACTTCGACCCGCGTGGCACCAGCATCGAGTGCATTTTCAAGTAATTCTTTCGCCACCGAAGCTGGGCGTTCGACAACCTCACCCGCGGCAATCTGGTTGGCAACGATATCTGGCAATAATTGAATTTTGGACATAGCTCCCCAGGAAAAAATGACCAAAAAAGCGTGGTCGCTGGACAAAATAAACTGTTCACTGTAATTGGAATTGAGAACTCCTCATCCTAGCTGAATAGAATCAGGTTTGCGTTTCTGATTTCCCTTTGTATAATCTGCAATCTTGTCACATTCGACAAACTCATCCCTGTAAATCGTCATCGCAGTGCTCAGAACAGAAAGTAGCATATTCCTTTCTCCAGGCATCGTTTTGATCGCTCCTTATCAGGGTTTAGAATTCCGCAACACATCGAGGATCTACATAATGAAGAAGGTTTTGTTCTGGCTCTTTGCCATTGTTATTCTTCTCCCCGGCTCGGCTCTGGCCCAACAGCCGCCGATTTCCAAAGCCACAACCAACCCTGGCACCACCCCAGCCAAACCCTCCACCCCGGCTGTTATTCCCACCGGGCGCGTGGCGGTTATTGATACCACACAGTTCCCCAAGGGAATTCTCGAGTACAAAAAAGAACTCGACAAACTTGAAGCTGAGTTTCAGCCCCGGACCAAAGAGCTGGAAACGCTCAAGACCCGCCTTGATGCCCTTCAGAAGGAGCTTGAAAATGCGCCGATGATGAAGCCTGAGGTTCAGCAGCAGAAAGTGGCTGAATATGAGTCAATCAAAAAAGAAGCCCAGCGCAAATTTGAAGACTACCAGGCGGATGTCAGCAAGCGATCCGGCGCCGTTTTGGCCCCGTTGAACGAGAAAATTTCCCGCTTTTTACAGGGCTATGCCACCTCACACAATATCGTCGTGGTTTTTGATATGTCTCAAAACGACACCACCCGGCTCTTTTTGGCGATCAATCCAGATTCAAACGTCACTGACGATTTCATGAAAGAGTACAACAAATCCAACCCGGTCGCGGCTGCGCCTCCATCACCAGCCCCCAACAAGTAACGTCAGGGCAACAGCCAGCAGCCACTCCTGCATGAGCCTTACATTCAAACAACTTGCGGAATTTCTGGAAGTTGAATGGACTGGCACCCCGGAACTTATTCTGGAGCGTGTCAGTCCATTTGAATCTGCCCAGCCAGGGAGCCTCTGTCTTGCTCTCGGAAAACACCGCGAACATCTGGCTGAGTCTCAAGGATCCGCGTTTATTGTTGACGCCAGATCGGTCACTGATGCTGATCGCGCGCGATTTTCCCTCCTGCTATCCCCATCCCCCAAAATCACCTTTGCCCAGGCCATTGCCAGACTCCACGCCAGACCGGCGGAACCGCCCGTGATCGCGCCTGATTTTATGGCTGGTGACCACACCGTGATCGGCACCGGAGTTGTCATCCACCCACGAGTCACGGTTGGCCGGTACAGTTCAATCGGAGATCGAACGGTCATTCACCCAGGCGTAGTCATTGGGGATCGGGTGACCATTGGAAATGACTGCGTTCTGTTCCCCAATGTCACGATTTATGAACGGGTGACAATTGGTGATCGGGCCATTATCCACGCTGGAACCGTGATTGGATCAGATGGATTTGGGTTTGCCCAGGACAAAGTGGGCCGACATATCAAAATCCCCCAAATTGGTGACGTGGTGATTGAAGATGACGTGGAACTCGGGGCCAACTGTACCATTGATCGAGCCACACTTGGGACCACTCGCATCCGGCGCGGCACCAAATTTGACAACATGGTCCATATCGCCCACAACTGCGATATTGGCGAGGACACCGTGATTGCGGCTCAGGCCGGGATCTCTGGGAGCGTTCGCGTTGGAAACCACGTCATGATTGCGGGGCAGGTAGGTACCAATCCCCATGTCGAAATTGGTGATGGCGCCATTATCGCCGGGAAATCAGGTGTCTCAAAATCAGTTGGACCTGGCGAACAAGCCTCCGGAATGCCCATTCTGTCGTTGAAGCAATGGAAGCTGATGCATATCTTTGCGGCACAACTCCCAGATCGGCTACCAAAACTCGAAAAACGGCTCAAGG